>NZ_CDWTMO010000037.1:0-26756 GCF_977946435.1 Frankia sp. CgKIO3
CCCCAGACCCGGCCCGGTGCAGGCGCCGTAGGCTGGTCGGGTGAACGGCCGCAGCTACGAGGTCCGCACGTTCGGGTGCCAGATGAACGTCCACGACTCCGAACGGCTCTGTGGGCTGCTGGAATCCGCCGGCTACTCCCCGGTCGATCCCGGCGGCGAGGCGGATGTAGTCGTGTTCAACACCTGCGCGGTGCGGGAGAACGCCGACAACCGCCTGTACGGCAATCTCGGCCAGCTCGTCCCGGTGAAGAAGGGCCATCCGGGCATGCAGATCGCGGTCGGGGGCTGCCTCGCCCAGAAGGACCGGGCCGCGATCCTTGACCGGGCACCCTGGGTTGACGTGGTCTTCGGCACGCACAACCTGCACCGACTGCCCGTGCTGCTGGAGCGCGCGCGGCACAACGCGGCGGCCCAGGTCGAGATCGCCGAGGCCCTGGAGGTCTTCCCGAGCTCTCTGCCGACCCGGCGGGCCAGCCATCACTCGGCCTGGGTCAGCATCAGCGTGGGATGCGACAACACCTGCACCTTCTGCATCGTCCCCAGCCTGCGTGGCCGCGAGCGTGACCGCCGGCCGGGCGACGTGCTCGCCGAGGTCGAGGCCCTGGTCGCGGAGGGCGCCCTGGAGATCACGCTGCTGGGGCAGAACGTCAACTCCTACGGGCGCTCCCTGGGAGATCCCGGTGCCTTCGCGAAGCTGCTGGCCGCCTGCGGTCGCGTCGACGGTCTCGAACGTGTCCGCTTCACCTCACCGCATCCGCGCGACTTCACCGATGACGTCATCGAGGCCATGGCGACCACCTTGAACGTGTGCCACCAGCTGCACATGCCGTTGCAGTCCGGGTCGGACACCGTGCTGCGCCGCATGCGCCGCTCGTACCGTCGGGACCGGTTCCTCGGCATTGTCGAGCGGGTGCGGGCGGTCATGCCCGACGCGGCCATCACCACCGACATCATCGTGGGCTTCCCCGGCGAGACCGAGGCGGACTTCGCCGACACCCTCGACGTGGTGCGGGCGGCCCGGTTCTCCGGCGCCTTCACCTTCCAGTACTCGCCTCGCCCGGGCACCCCGGCAGCGACCATGGACGCCCAGGTGGACCGGGCGACTGTAGCCGACCGGTATACCCGGCTGGTGGCCCTGCAGGACGAGATCTCCTGGGCGGAGAACCGGGCCCTGGTCGGCCGGCGGGTCGAGGTGCTGGTCTCGGAGGGAGAGGGGCGCAAGGACGGCGCCACCGGCCGGATGTCCGGCCGGGCCCGGGACGGACGGCTCGTGCACTTCCGCGCGGACGAGGCCGCGAGCTCGCCCACCGGCTCGGGCTCGAGGGCGGGCGGCGCCGCGGTCGCGCCTACGGTGCGCCCGGGCGACGTCGTCGAGACGGTGGTGACGCGGGCGGCACCCCACCACCTCACCGCCGACGGCCCCCTGCGGTCCCACCGGGCGACCCGTGCGGGGGACGCGTGGGCGCTCGGGCGTGACGGTGGCGGTGCGGCCGTCGCGCAGCAGCCGGCAGGCGGACGGCCGATCGTCACCCTGGGCATCCCGTCCCTGCGGCCGTCCTCGCCCGGTCCCGTCGGCCTGGCGTCTGCTGGCGCGGCGTCTGCTGGCACGGCGTCTGCTGGCACGGCGTCGGCCGGCGCGGACGCCTGCTGTACTCCGGTACGTCGATGACCCTCGTCGCCGCCGCGGTCTGTCCTCATCCTCCGTTGCTGGTTCCCGAGGTCGGCTGTGGTGAGCCGATCGAGGCACGGGTCGTCGCGGTGGACGCGGTGCGCCTGCTGTGTGCCACCAAGCCGGACACGATCGTGGTGGTGGGTGACGCGGCGACCGAGGTGTCCTACGGCCCCGCCGCGTTCGGGTCGCTGGCCGGCTTCGGCGTGGATCTCCGGGTGGACCTCGGCCCGACCGCGCTGGCCCCCGAGTCACCGTCTGTCCCGTCGTCGCCCGTCCTACCGTCGTCCCCTCTACCGTTGTCGATCACGATCGGCGCCTGGCTGCTGGGCGCCGTCGGTTGGCCCGGCGCCCGCACCGCCGTCGGGGTGCCCGCGGAGATCTCTCCGGACGGGGCCGTCGCACTCGGATCGCGGCTGGTCGCGGGCTCCGCTCCGCAGGAACGCCTCGCACTGCTCGTGATGGGCGACGGCTCGGCCTGTCGCACGCTGAAGGCTCCCGGCGGGTTGGATCCACGGGCCGCGGCGTTCGACGCGACCGCCGCCGCGGCGCTGGCCGCGGGGGATCCAGCCGGCCTGCTCGCCCTGGACCCGGGGTTGGCCCGGGAGCTGCTCGCCGTGGGCCGGGCGTCCTGGCAGGTCCTGGCCGGCGCCCTGCTCGCCGCGACCCGGGACGGCCCGGGCCCGGGGTCCCTGGGCCCGGGGGCATGGAACAGTGACCTCCGGTATGACGACGCGCCGTACGGTGTCGGCTATCTGGTTGCCCTCTGGACACGGGATGTTGCCGAGCGAGGATGAACAGGCAGGAGGAACCGCGCCGGGGGCCGGTGGTGGCGGTCGTGGGGCCGACCGCTGGCGGGAAGAGCGACCTCGGCATCGAGATCGCGCTCGCCCTCGGCGGCGAGGTGGTGAACGCGGACTCGATGCAGCTCTACCGCGGGATGGACATCGGTACCGCCAAGGTTCCCGAGGCGGAGCGTCGCGGGGTGCCCCACCATCTGCTCGACCTGTGGGACGTGACGCATCCCGCGGACGTCGCGAGCTTCCAGGTGGACGCCCGCCGGGTAATCGACGATCTGCTCGCCGCCGGGCGCATTCCGGTGCTGGTCGGCGGTTCCGGGCTCTACGTCCGCGCGGTTCTCGACAATCTGACCTTCCCGGGGACCGATCCGGGCGTCCGGGCGCGGTGGGAGGAGGAACTGGCCCGCGTCGGCGCCCCGGCGCTGCACGACCGGCTGGCCGCGCTGGCACCGCAGGCCGCCGCGGCGATCCTGCCCAGCAACGGCCGGCGGATTGTGCGTGCCCTGGAGGTCGTCGAGCTCACCGGAACCTTCACGGCCACCCTGCCGGAGCACCGCTCGGTCTATGAGGTCGTGCAGATCGGCGTGGATCGCCCCGATCTCGACCAACGGATCACGGACCGGGTGGAGAAAATGTGGGGTGCTGGTTTTCCTGACGAAGTGCGAAGGTTGGTGGAATGCGGCCTGCGGGAAGGCCGAACCGCTTCTCGCGCACTGGGCTATGCCCAGGTTCTGGCCTGGTTCGACGGCGCAATGGACTCCGCTGAACAGGCCAAGCTCGCCACAATTACGGCGACGCGGCGCTTTGCCCGTCGACAAAGGTCCTGGTTCCGGCGGGATAACCGGATAGCCTGGTTGGACCAACCAGATGTCACCCAGGTGCGACGGCTGGTGGGTTCGCTCTGACGGGTGATCGGCCGACCGGGTCGGGGTCGATCGGGCCGCCGCCAATGCGCGGCGTCGCCGGTGGCCGGTGCGCGGCGGCCGGTCCCGCACGGCGTCTGGAGAGATCGATGTGACCGCGCCCACCGCTGATGCTGGTACCCCACCCGATGATGCTGGTACCCCACCCGACCTGACTCTCGTCCCCGCGCTCTACGCCGCCTTCGATGATGGTTCGCTGCGGCTGCACTTCCAACCGGAGGTCGACCTGCGCAACGGGTCGGTGCCGGGGATGGAAGCCCATCCGCGGTGGCTGCACCCGGAACGCGGGGTGCTGGGCCCGGCGGATTTCATGCCGATCGCCGTGGCCGCGGGCCTCGTCCATCAGGTGGACCAGTGGGTGCTGCGGATGGCCGTGACCGAGGCGCGCACCTGGCATCGGATGGCGGTCGGGACGCCGATCCGCCCGCCCCGGTTGTGGGTGAACATCGATGGCCGCCAGCTTGCCAGCCTCGCCTTCGCGGCCGAGGTCGACCGGCTCGTCTCGGGCCGGGTGCTGCCGGCCGGGGCGATCGGCCTCGAGTTCAGCGAGCAGACCCTCGGGCTCGCCGCGCCGATGGTGCCCCGGTTGCTGACCCGGCTGCGTGCCCTCGGGGTGGCGATCGCGGTCGGGTCCTTCGGCACGTGGCTGGGCTCGCTGGCCGTGCTCGACCAGTTGCCGCTGAACCTCGTCAAGATTGACGGCCTGTTCCTGCGGGCGACCATGAAGGACCTCGAGGGTGAGGCCGTGCTCGCGGCCATCGTCCGGCTCGCCCACCAGCGCGGCCTGCCCGTCGTCGCCGACGATGTCGACACCGCGCGCCTGGCGTCCCGGGTGGTAGATCTTGGCTGCGATCGCGCCATCGGACCGGTGTTCTGTCCGCCGGTGCCGGTGGAGGACGCTCGGATGATCGCCCTCGGGCGCGGCCGGCCCGACCGCTGGTACAAGCCGTCGCATTCCGACGACCGGATGCGGGAGTGGGCGCGGGCCGCCGCCGGCTGACGCCGCCGCGGGAGCCCGGTCGTCAGGTGCCGAGCGGCGTCCCCCGTACGATCGGCGACGTGCGGGACGAACTGGGGTTGCGATTCGTCAAGGGCCACGGGACGGGCAACGACTTCGTCCTCCTGCCGGATCCCGACGGGGACCTCGACCTCACCGCGGGCCTGGTGCGCGCGCTGTGCGACCGGCGGACCGGCATCGGGGGCGACGGGGTGCTGCGGGTGGTGCTCTGCGCCGCGGTTCCCGAGGCGGCCGGTCTGGCCGGCCGGGCGCGCTGGTTCATGGACTACCGCAATGCTGACGGTTCGATTGCCGAGATGTGCGGCAACGGCGCCCGGGTGTTCGCCCGCTACCTCGTCGACGCCGGATACGCCCAGCCGGGACGGTTCCACGTCGCGACCCGCGCCGGGCTGCGGCTCGTCGAGGTCGCGGTGGACGGTGACGTCACGGTCGACATGGGACCGCCGCGGATCATCGACGGACCCGGGGCCCCGGTCACCGTCGCCGATCGTGCCTTCACCGCGACCGCGGTCTCGATGGGTAATCCGCACGCGGTCTGCTTCGCCGACGACCTGGACGTCGCCGGGCTGCGTCGGCTCGACCTGACCCGACCACCGTCGTTCTCCCCGGTCGACTTCCCGGACGGGGTGAACGTGGAGATCGTCGTCGCCCGGCCGGGTGGGGTGGCGATGCGGGTGTTCGAACGTGGGGTCGGGGAGACCGCGTCCTGCGGCACCGGTGCCTGCGCGGTCGCGGTGGCCTGGGCGGCCCGGCGAGGTGCTTGGCCGGGGGGTGCGCCGGTCGAGGTCGAGGTGGATGTGCCCGGCGGCGGCCTGGTCGTGATCTGGCAGCCGGAGACCGTGCTGTTGCGAGGGCCCGCCGAGCTGGTCTTCGACGGCGTGCTGCGCCGTGCGGAGGTCCACGACCCGGTCGGGTGAGGTGTCCGTTTCCTACAAGACCCGGCCCGTCTGCCGGCCCTACGGTGCCCTCATGCCACCATCGTTCACCCTGACCGGTGTGATCGTCGCTGATATGGCCCGGTCCCTGGCGTTCTACCGCCGGCTCGGCCTCGACCTGCCCGCCGGGGCCGACGCCCAGCCGCACGTCGAGGTGCAGCTGCCCGGCGGTCTACGCCTCGCGTTCGACAGCGAGGCGACCATCCGATCCTTTGATCCGCACTGGTCGGCGGGTACCGGCTCGCCGCGGGTCGGGCTGGCCTTCGCCTGCGACACGCCGGACGAGGTCGACGAGGTCTACGCCGACCTCGTCGGCGCCGGTCACGCCGGCCACCTTCCGCCCTGGGACGCCTTCTGGGGCCAGCGGTACGCGGTCGTGCTCGATCCAGACGGCAACCACGTCGACCTCTACGCCCCACTGCCCGTAGTGGCCGCGATATCCGCGATATCCGCTACCGAGACGTCCAGTTCGTCCTGAACGTTGGCAGTTCGGATGAGACGGGTCGGCGGAACTCCGGCGAGCGCGCGTACCTCCCGGGCGAGGTGCGCCTGGTCGGCGTAGCCGGCCTCGGCCGCCACGACCGCGAACGGGATGCCGGCCCGCGCCGCGTGCAGGGCGTCCTGTATCCGGAGGATCCTGGCGAGCGTCTTCGGGCCATATCCGAAGACGCGCCGGCAGCGACGCAGCAGCTGGCGTTCGCTCAGCCCGACTATGCGCGCGAGGTCGTCCACGGGCGCCCGGGCGCGGGCACCCGCCAGAACGGCGGGAACCAACCGGTCCACGAGCGCCGGGTGAACGGGCCGGGCGGCGATCGACGACTCGAATGCGACCAGGGGATCAGCGGCTATGGCGAGCCGCTCGGCGAGTCGCTGCGCCGGTCCGTCGCCCCACAGGTCGGCGAGCGGGATGCGTTGGTCGCGCAGTTCGTCCGCGGCCACTCCGAGGTGGGATGGTCCAGAGCCCGAGTCGAAGCGGAGCCCGACGTGCCGCACGCCTGGTGCCCAGCGCACCAGCTTCGCCGCCGTGTCCGGCCCCGCGACGATCAGATTGGCGTCGGAACTCCAGATGATGTCCATGCATCCGTCCGGCAACACCCGCCGGCTGCACACCAAGTCTGTGTGCCCGGTGCCCTCCGAGGGCCCGGTGCTGTCCGGACGCCGGTCCGCCGTCGTCCGTGTGGTGTCCGGGGGAGTCGGGCGGCCCGAGCTGTCCCAGATCGTCGCGGCGAGGCGGCGGGCCCGTCTCTCGTGGTACTCGTGGTACACGGCGCAGACGCTACGCCGGCGGAGCGGCAAAACGGTTCGCGATCGACGTGGTGGCGTGGGACCCTGGTTGGCGACGGGATTCGCCGGGAAACGAGGGGGGACGCGCCACGAGCGTGGCAGGGTCTTCCGGACCGGCGGATCCTCCTCGGGCCACCGGGTCGTGGGGCCCGGCCGGAGCAAGCGGCACGGAATGATCGCGGAATGGTGCGGTAACGGGCCGCGTTGAGAACGGATGGTATGACACTTCCTGCTGACGCCTTCGATGCGTCCACTCTCGACAGATCCCTCATCAAGCTGACTGGCGCCGATCCGTCTTACCTGCCGAACTTCTTCGACGATTCTGGGGACGGTTTCGACCTGGAGGATCGCGCCGCGTTGCGGCGGGTTCCCGGTCTCGCCACCGAGCTCGACGACGTCACCGAGGTCGAGTACCGGCAGCTGCGGCTGGAGCGTGTCGTCCTCATCGGCGTATGGACGTCGGGTTCCCTGCGGTCGGCCGAGAGCTCCATGGCGGAGCTCGCGGCGCTCGCCACGACCGCCGGTTCGGTGGTGCTCGACGCGCTCGTGCAGCGCCGCGATCGGCCGGATGCCGCGACCTACGTCGGTTCGGGCAAGGCGCGCGAGCTCGCCGAGGTCGTCGCGGCGACCGGCGCGGACACGGTGGTCTGCGATGGCGAACTCACCCCGGGTCAGCTGCGGCAGCTGGAGGAGGTCGTCAAGGTAAAGGTCATCGACCGGACGGCCCTCATCCTGGACATCTTCGCCCAGCACGCGACCTCTCGAGAGGGCAAGGCCCAGGTCGAGCTCGCGCAGTTGCAGTACATGCTGCCCCGGCTGCGTGGGTGGGGTGAGTCGATGTCGCGGGCTGCGGCCAGCGGCGGCGGCCGGGCGCCCATCGGTACCCGTGGTCCCGGTGAGACGAAGATCGAGACCGACCGTCGGCGGCTGCGGGCCAGGATGGCGCGGTTGCGCCGCGAGCTCGCCGCGATGACGACCGTGCGGGAGACCAAGCGTTCCGCCCGGCGGCGGGGCGAGGTCCCCAGCGTGGCGATCGCCGGTTACACCAACGCCGGTAAGTCGTCGCTGCTCAACCGGCTGACCGGCGCGGGTGTCCTAGTCGAGGACGCGCTGTTCGCCACCCTCGATCCGACCGTGCGGCGGGCGACCCTGCCGGACGGCCGGGCCTTCACCCTGACCGACACCGTCGGATTCGTCCGGCATCTGCCGCATCAGATTGTCGAGGCGTTCCGCTCGACGCTGGAAGAGGTCGCCGATGCCGATCTCATCCTGCACGTTGTGGACGGATCATCGCCGGATCCGGCCGCGCAGATCTCCGCCGTGCGCGAGGTTCTCAACGACATCGACGCGGGCGGTGTTCCCGAGCTGATCGTCGTCAACAAGGTGGACGCCGTGGAGCCGACGGTCGTCGCGGGGCTGCGCCAGCTCGCCCCAGACGCCGTGTTCGTCTCGGCACGCACGGGCGAGGGGCTGGCCGCGCTGGTCGACGCGCTCTGTGCCCGGGTGCCGCATCCCGACGTGGAGATGCGCGTGCTCGTGCCCTACAGCCGGGGCGACCTGGTCTCCCGGGTGCACGCGAACGGCGAGGTGCTCACGCTGGAGCACACCGAGACCGGTACCCGGCTGTCCGCCCGGGTCTCCCCGGGACTCGCGGCGGAGCTGCACGCCTACCGGGCCTGAGCCCAGGAGCGATCAAACGTGAGGCAACCCGGCCGGCCACCCGATGGGCGGCCGGCCGATCCACGTCAAACCCTGCGGAGCACAGCCACGATCCGGCCGAGGATGGTCGCATCCTCACCGGCGATGTCGGCGAAGGCCGGGTTCTCCGGATGTAGCCAGATCTTGCCGTCCCGAACCCGCAGGCGCTTGACCGTCGCCTCCCCGTCGATCATTGCGGCGACGATCTCCCCGTTGTCCGCGACCGGCTGCTGGCGGACGACCACCCAGTCACCGTCGCAGATCGCCGCATTGATCATCGAGTCGCCGACGACTCGGAGCAGGAACAGAGTGCCCTCGCCGACGATCTCCCTGGGTAGCGGGAAGACGTCCTCGACCGCCTGCTCGGCCAGGATCGGGCCACCGGCGGCGATTCGGCCCAGCACCGGCACGTAGGCGGCGTCCGACTTGCTTCCTTCGGTGGTGCCCGGCGCCGCCTCACCGACGATGGGAATCGTGCCCGCCACCGTCGTCGCACCCGCGTCCGCATCCGCGCGCCGCCGGGGGTGCTCGACGGTCAGCACCTCCATCGCTCTCGGGCGGTTCGGGTCCCGCCGCAGGTAGCCCTTCTCCTCGAGCACCTTGAGCTGGTGAGCCACACTACTGGTGCTGGTGAGGCCGACCGCCTCACCGATCTCCCGCACGCTGGGCGGATATCCGCGCCGCTCCACCGCGGCCCGGATGACCTCTAGCACCTTGCGCTGCCGGGGGGTCAGGCCCGCGTCCGCGGGGCCTTCGGGAAAGGCTCGCACGTTGCCGCGGGTTCCGCCCCGGCGCGTACCCCTGCCTTGGCTAGTCATCGCTTACCGCTCTCCTCGTCGCGTTTTTCTTCCGCCGTGCGGCCACCGGCCGGCCGGTGGCCGCACGGCGGACCGTCCCGCTCCGGAAGCCGTCACCCACCGACTCGCCGCCGTCCGTGACCGAGGGAAACCGCCCGGTTCACACCCGATCGACTCGACGGTAACCGGCGGGTCGCAGAATCTCAAACGTCTGTTCGAGCGTGTTCCTGGCGGTTTCCGGTTCCCGATGCGACAATCGACCACGCGTTCGATCGAACGAAGGTTCGATCTTCGGCGTTCGGTGTCGTCGGAACGGGAGGATGCCATGGGATCCGCACACAGGGCGCGGGTCGTCGACCTGTCGACGGCCAGGGACCGGGCGGGTCGCCGGCCGGCGGGATACCCGCCGGGTCGCCCGCCCGCACCCCCGCCGCTCCGGCTGACCCGGCGGGGTCGGGTGGTGGTGGTATCGATTGTCGTGGCGGTCGTCGTGGCGGTAGCAATCATGATCATGCCTGGGGTGTCGATCGCCGGGCCGGATGCCGCGGAGGCGCCGCGGCGCCATCTGGTCGTGCCGGGGGAGACGTTGTGGGCGGTGGCGGTGGCGCTCGACGAGAGCGCCGACACCCGGGTCGTGGTGGACCGGCTGATGCGGCTGAACCACCTGCGGTCGCCGCTGATCACCCCGGGCCAGTCGTTACTCCTTCCCTGACGCCCGACTTCCCCGGCTTCCCGGGTCCACGAGTGTCTCGGCGCGGGGGCTCGCGCGCCGTCGTCTTTCGTCCACGTGCGGTGCCGTTGCGGTGCGGACCACACGGACCATACGGGGGTGCTGCCCCCATCTCTGGGGCCGTGCGCTACCGTGGACACAACATCTGGTGCTTACCGGGGTGTAAGTCATCCACAGGTTGTTCCACAGGTCTTCCACGGGGAGCTGGCGGTCCATCCACAAGGTGGTCCGTCCGGCGTGGATGCCGGGTCCTCAACGGTGTCCCGTCGTCCCCGGTCCGGGGCGGTCGGCTCCGGCGCGGGCGAAGGAGGCGTAGCGCGTGCGGTGCCCGTTCTGCCGGCATCCGGACAGTCGCGTCGTCGACAGTCGGGAGGCCGAGGAGGGTTCGGCGATCCGCCGCAGGCGGTCCTGCCTGTCCTGCGGTCGCCGGTTCACTACGATGGAGGAGGCATCCCTTCAGGTTCGCAAGCGCAGCGGGGCGGCCGAGCCGTTCAGCCGGGTCAAGGTCATCGCCGGTGTCCGCAAGGCCTGCCAGGGCCGGCCGGTGCGGGATGATGATCTCGCGCTTCTGGCGCAGCGGGTAGAGGATGCCGTCCGCTCGTCGGGGTCGGCGGAGGTGCCCGCGGAGGCGATCGGCCGGGCGATCCTCGATCCGCTCCGTGAGCTCGACGAGGTGGCTTATCTCCGCTTCGCCTCGGTGTATCTGGCCTTCGAGTCGTTGACCGACTTCGAATCCGCGATCGTCGCGTTGCGCTCCGAGGCCGCCGGACCTCCCACCACGCGGGATGGACCAGCTCGACCGGTCCCGCGCGGCGCCGGCGAGGCATCGACGGTGACCGGCACCCAGCAGGTGCATAGCAGGTAGGGCCGGGACCACTCGGCCGGAAGTGTCCTACATCGCCCTGGTTCGCCGTGCCGGCCCGGTCCCGCCGGGGCGACGGGTGACATCCCGCGTCGCGGCCGTGCGAGGACCGCGGACCTCCTGGACGGCACACCTGCGGCCCGGCTCGACCTGGCTGGTGCCGTTCGTCATGCGTGTGCGCCGTGCGCGTGCTCGTCCCCGCGGGCACCGCCGTGCGCCGAGGCCCGGCCCCGCACCGTCCCGACGTCCGCTGGCGGCGGCCCGGGGCGGGGATGCCCACAACACATTGTTGAAGGTTGAAGCTGACGAGTGAAGACAAGGAGCGTCATGACCGACAGCCGCGGCACGAAGCCGAGCAGGTCAGCGGCGAAAGCGAGTGGGTTGAAGATCCAGCGGTCACGCACCACCGCCGGCGTCCACCCGTACGACGAGGTCACCTGGGAGTCCCGGGACGTCGTCATGACCAACTGGCGGGACGGCTCGGTCAACTTCGAGCAGCGGGGAGTGGAGTTCCCGCAGTTCTGGTCGGTGAACGCCTCCAACATTGTTACCAGCAAGTACTTCCGCGGGGCGCCCGGCACGCCGGGCCGGGAGTGGTCGCTGCGGCAGTTGATCGACCGGGTCGTGCACGCCTACGGCGCGGCTGGCCGCGAGCACGGCTACTTCGCCTCGGGCACCGACGCCGAGATCTTCGAGTACGAACTGGCCTGGATGCTGCTCCACCAGGTCTTCAGCTTCAACTCGCCGGTCTGGTTCAACGTGGGAACCCCCGCGCCGCAGCAGGTCTCGGCGTGCCAGCCCTATGACGCCCTCGTCAGCACGCCGTCCGGTCTGGTTCCCATCGGCGCCCTGGTGGAGGCGGACGCGGTGGGGACGAAGGTCTTCGACGCGCACGGTCTGACCCAGGTGATCGCGACCAAGTCCAACGGCGTCAAGGACGTCCTGCGGATCTGGACGAAGGCCGGTCACGCGCTCGACGTCACCACCGATCATCTGGTGTGGCGGAGCACCTCCGCGGGTGCCGGGGCCTTCGTTCCCGCCGGCACGCTGCGGGCCGGGGACACCCTCGAGTGGCATCGCACCATCGCCCCTGGCGAGGGTGAGATCACCTCACGGGAGATCGCCGAGGCGGCGCTCGCGGGCCGGCTGCAGGTGGACGGTTTTGTTGGTCGGTACGCCGGTACGAACGCCTCGCTGACCATCGAGGCGATGACTGTGCCGACCCGGCTGTATGACGCTCCGCTGCCCGTTGTCGCGGCCTATCTGCGCAGCCTGTTCCAGGCCGATGGCTACGTGTCCCGCCGGGAGCGCTCGACGTTGATCGGGCTGGACATGATCAGCGAGGGCCTCATTCGCGGGGTGCAGGGCCTGCTCGCCCGGTTCGGCATCTTCGCGCGGGTACGCCGCGAGGCGGATCCGCGACCCGACCGCCACGACCTCTGGAGCCTGGGCATTCAGAACGCCGGTGACCGGCGGACATTCGCGGACGAGATCGGCTTCCTCGACCCGGTGAAGGCCGCGAAGCTGGAGGCGTCGTTCGATCAGCCCGGCCGGGCCGCGGAGCCGGTGAAGCGGTTGCAGATCGAGCGCATTGAGCCGCGCGGGCCGATGCCGGTCTACGACATCCAGACCGACAGCGGCGAGTACCTCTCCGCCGGCCTACGTGTGCACAACTGCTTCATCCTCTCCGTGGACGACACCATGGAGTCGATCCTGAACTGGTACCGGGAAGAGGGGATGATCTTCAAGGGGGGTTCCGGGGCCGGGCTCAACCTGTCCCGCATCCGGTCCTCGAAGGAGCTGCTGTCCTCCGGGGGCACCGCGTCCGGGCCGGTGAGCTTCATGCGCGGCGCCGATGCCTCGGCGGGTACGATCAAATCGGGTGGCGCGACCCGGCGGGCGGCGAAGATGGTCGTGCTCGACGTCGATCATCCCGACATCGTCGAGTTCGTGGAGACGAAGGCCCGGGAAGAAGACAAGATCCGGGCGTTGCGGGACGCGGGCTTCGACATGGATCTCGGCGGGCGCGACATCGCCTCCGTGCAGTACCAGAACGCCAACAACTCCGTCCGGGTGACCGACGAGTTCATGCGGGCGGTCGTCGACGGCGGCGGCTTCGACCTGCGGGCCCGCCTCGACGGCCGCGTCCTGGAGACGGTGGACGCCCGCGGGCTGTTCCACACGATCGCCGAGGCCGCGTGGGCCTGCGCCGATCCCGGCATCCAATACGACGGAACGATCAACGACTGGCATACCTGCCCCGAGAGCGGCCGGATCAGCGCCTCCAACCCGTGCAGCGAGTACGTGCACCTGGACAACTCCAGCTGCAACCTGGCCTCGCTGAACCTGCTGAAGTTCCTGCGCCCGGACCGCAGCTTCGACGCCGAGGCGTTCGTCGCGGCGGTCGAGCTGATCATTACCGCGATGGACATCTCGATCTGCTTCGCCGACTTCCCGACGCCGGAGATCACCAGGGTCAGCCGGGCCTACCGACAGCTCGGCATCGGCTACGCTAACCTCGGTGCCCTGCTGATGGCCAGCGCCCGGGCCTACGACTCGGACGGCGGCCGGGCGCTGGCCGCATCGATTACCTCGCTGATGACGGCCACCGCCTACCGGCGCTCCGCCGAGCTCGCCGGGATCGTCGGCGCCTACGACGGCTTCGCCCGCAACGCGGGCGCGCACCGGCGGGTGGTGCGCAAGCATGCCGCCGCGAACGACGCGGTGCGTAGCGTGCACGCCGAGGACTCCCGGGTCCTCGCCGCCGCGTCCCGGGAATGGGCCCGGGCGCAGACCGTCGGTGAGAAGCACGGATGGCGCAACGCGCAGGCCAGCCTGCTCGCCCCGACGGGCACGATCGGTCTGGCGATGGACTGCGACACCACCGGCATCGAGCCGGACCTCGCCCTGGTGAAGATGAAGAAGCTGGTCGGCGGCGCCAGCATGAAGATTGTGAACCAGACGGTCCCGGCGGCCCTGCAGGCGCTTGGTTACCCCGAGGAGACCATCGAGGCGATCGTCGAGTACATCGCCGAGCACGGGCACGTCATCGACGCTCCCGGCCTGCGTCCAGAGCACTACGAGGTGTTCGACTGCGCCATCGGGGACCGCGCGATCTCCCCGATGGGCCATGTCCGCATGATGGCCGCGGTACAGCCGTTCCTCTCCGGCGCGATCTCGAAGACGGTGAACATGCCCTCGACCGCCACGGTCGCCGACGTCGAGCAGAGCTACCTGGAAGGGTGGCGGCTGGGTCTGAAGGCCCTCGCCATCTACCGGGACAACTGCAAGGTCGGCCAGCCGCTGACCGACGTCAAGGGGGCGAAGCAGGCCGCCGAGCTGGCCGCCACCCCAGCTGGCACGGGAGACGGGGCCGGCGCGGGAGACGGGGCCGGGACCGCCGGCTCCGCCGGGCCCGCCCCGGTGGAGGTCGAGTACCGGCCGGTGCGCCGCCGGCTGCCGAAGACCCGCCCGTCGCGGACGGTGTCCTTCTCCGTCGGGGGTGCCGAGGGTTATCTGACCGCCGGCTCCTACCCGGACGACGGCCTC
The DNA here is from genome assembly GCF_977946435.1 of Frankia sp. CgKIO3. NCBI lineage: Bacteria > Bacillati > Actinomycetota > Actinomycetes > Frankiales > Frankiaceae > Frankia > Frankia sp. CgKIO3. The sequence continues at coordinate 14,266 of NZ_CDWTMO010000037.1, forward strand.
GGTGAGGTCTTCATCAAGATGTCGAAGCAGGGGTCCACCCTGGCGGGCGTGATGGACGCGTTCGCGATCGCCATCTCGATCGGCCTGCAGTACGGCGTGCCGCTGGAGGCGTACGTCAGCAAGTTCATCAACATGCGGTTCGAGCCGGCCGGGATGACCGACGACCCGGACGTGCGGATCGCCCAGTCGATCATGGATTATCTGTTCCGTCGCCTCGCGCTCGACTATCTCGACGCCGATCAGCGGGCCGAACTCGGCATCTCGACCGCGGCCGACCGGGCCCGTCGGGTCGCGGGTCAGTACGGTCCCGCGCCGGCCGTGGCGGCCGCCGGGATCGACGACCCGGCCAGATCCCAGGGGGCCGCGGTGACCGGATCCTCGGCTTCCGTCGCCGATCGGGGTGACCCGGGTGTCCCGCCCGGTCCGGCGGTGGGGAACGGCCCGGCGTACGTGGCACGGGAGTTGCGGCTGGCACCGCCCGATGAGTCGCTCGTCGCGCAGACCGTGGTCGATGCTCCGCTCTGCTTCACCTGCGGGGTGACCATGCGGCCAGCCGGTAGCTGCTACGTCTGCGAGCAGTGCGGTTCGACCAGCGGCTGCAGCTAGGCGTCGCAGCGGCCGGTCCGACCGGGTGCCCGGTCCGAGACAGTGCTCGGTGGCGTGGCTCAGTGCTCGGCGGCGAGGAGGTCGACCAGGAGCGCCGCGGTCCAGGAGAACCGGTTGCTGCCCGCGCCGGAACCGTCGAGGGGTGAGTAGTACTCGAACATCGCCCCGGACGAGGCGATCATGTCGATCGTGTTCTGGCGCAGGTTCTCCGCGGCGTCGAGCCGGCCGTAACGCTCCAGCCCGTCGGCGATCAGCCAGTTCATGTTGACCCAGACGGGACCCTGCCAGTAACACCGGGGAAGGAAGCCCGGGTCGTCGAGCGGCACGCTCGCGATGCCGAACCGAGACCAGTAGCGCGGTGAGGTGAGCGTCTTGACCATCTCGTCGACCCGGTCCTCGGGCACGACCCCGGCATAGAGCGGCAGGAACCCCGAGATCGTCTCGTGGCGCAGCAGCGTTCCCGTCCGGAAGTCGCGGCTGTAGTAAGTGCCGTCGGTGTGGAGCCGCTCGATCGCCTCGCGCGTCCTGTGCATGGACCGCCGCAACCGGGCGGGGATGGTCTGGCCGATCTCGGCGGCGATGGCGGTGAGGTGCTCGTTGGCCCGGATGAGGATCGCGTTGAAGGCGACGTCCTGGACGAGGGGGACGATGGTCCGGCGGATCTCGCGGAAGTTGTAGTGCGCCCGCCGCAGCTCACGCACGATCCGGTAGAGCGTGAACAGGTCTCCCGAGGTGAGCCGCTCGTCGGGGGGGACCTCCTTGGAATCGCGCCGCAGCGCGTCCATGGCGTCGCCGCCGTTGATCCGGCGCAGTGCCCGCACCCCCAGCGGAGCCGCCGGCCTGGTGATCTCCATCCAGGCCGGCGTGTTGTCCATCCCCGACTCCCAGGAGTGGACCAGTGTGACGAGACCGTCGTCGTCGGGGTCGCGTTCGAGGTAGAGCCACGTATGGAAGCGCAGCAGGCCGGGGAGTAACGCGCGGTAGAAGGCGTCGCGGGCGGATGGCGTCATCATGGCGGCGATCCGGACGGCGGCTTCGGCGATCATCGGCGGCTGGGTGACCCCCGTGCTCTGCACTCCGCCGGCGGTTGTGGTTACCCGGTCGCAGCGCCAGCGCTGCGGACCGGCGTGATAGAAGTCCGAGGTCTCCGCGAAGATCACGTGGGGGATCATGCCGTTCGGCCACTGGCCTCGCAGCAGCGAGAGGACCTCCTTGGCGGCCCGTCCCGGGTCGAGATGGCGCAGTCCGATCGCGATGAAGCAGCTGTCCCAGAGCCACTGGTGCGGGTAGAGCGTCGGGGAGGGCCGGGTGATGTCGCCGAGGTCGTTGTCTCGTAGCACGTCGATCGCGGTTTCCCGTAGTGCCGCCAGGTCTGCGGGAAGGCTGGGGACGGGCATCGTGTGAGAGTAGCGGTTACACGCTGTTCACAGAGGCAGGGCCCGTCGGGTGTGGCCCGCCTAACGGAATCGCCGTTCTCGAGTGCCTCGGCGTGGGGGCGGCACCGGGTGGCGTGGGTCGGCACCGGGGCGGCGTCGGCGGCGCCCGCGTCGGCCCGCCGGTCGTTCCGTCTCGGTGGAGAGCCCGGGGCCGGGTCGCGGGTGTCGGCTTGCCGACTACCGTTACGGGTTAGCACCGACCGGTGATCGTCGGAAAATATGGCACGGATGGCAGAACACAAAAAACTTCTACGATGAGTAATGTACCTGTTGCTTATGGTTGCCGCTAGCCTGATCCGCAGGGTGCGCGGCCACTGGAGAAGCTCAGGAGAGTTCGCGGTTCGCGCCACAGGGCGGAATCTGCCAGGTAGTGTTCGCGGCAGCGAGTGCAGCGTCTCGAGGGCTAGGGTCTACACTGCTTGGTAGGCCCGGCGATCGCTGATGTCCGGGTGTGCCTGCACGGGGAATGGTTCCGCGTCTTCGTTCGTTACCTCCCACGTGCACAGAACGAGACGACCCACCCGCACCGACCATCGGATTTGCCACTGATGACGCTGCCTGCTCTGGAATTTGCCGAGCGCACCGATGACAACCGCCCGCGCAGCCCGCGGCGCGCCCGTCGGGCCGCTCCTCCTGTCCGCACCGCTCCCAGCCGTTCGCTGGCCGCTGTTCCCGACGATACCGACGAGCTCGACGCGGGCGCGGTGGCCGAGGTCATCGCCCGTGGTCGCGAGGCCGGCGAGATCAGCCGCTCCGAGCTGCGTGACGCGCTCGAGTCCGCGGACCTCGGTATCGAACTGTTGCCCGTTCTCATCGCGCGCATCAACGCCGCTGGCGTCGAACTCCTCGACGAGGAGGATGCGAGCGATGACGCCACCGCCGCCAGCCGGTCCACCGCCGAACACGCGGGTACCGCCGACCTCGTACGCATGTACCTGCGCGAGATCGGCAAGGTGCCGCTGCTCAACGCCGCCCAGGAGGTCGAACTCTCCAAGCGGGTCGAGGCGGGCCTGTTCGCCGAGTACAAGCTCGAGAGCGTCCCCGACCTGCCCGCCGACCTTTGTCGTGACCTCGGTCTGCTCGTCAAGGACGGCCATGCCGCCAAGCAGCAGCTCGTCTCGGCGAACCTGCGGCTGGTGGTCTCCGTCGCTAAGAAGTACAGCGGTCGCGGGATGACCTTGCTGGACCTGGTCCAGGAGGGCAACCTCGGCCTTATCCGCGCGGTGGAGAAGTTCGACTACGCCAAGGGCTACAAGTTCTCGACCTATGCAACCTGGTGGATCCGCCAGGCCATCGGCCGGGCGCTCGCCGACCAGGCGCGGACGATCCGCATCCCGGTCCACGTGGTCGAGCAGATCAACAAGATTACCCGGTTGCAGCGCCAGCTCGTCTCCACGCTCGGCCGTGAGCCGACCGACGAGGAGCTCGCCCTCGAGCTGGACATGCCGATCGAGCAGGTGGTGGAGCTGCGCCGGTATGCGCAGGACACCGTCAGCCTGGAGACCTCGGTCGGCGACGACGGCGACTCCGTGCTCGGCGACTTCATCGAGGACTCCGACGCGACCTCCCCGGCGGACGCCGCCTCCTACGGCGCCATGCAGGACGAGATCGATAACGTCCTCGGTGGCCTGAGTCCGCGGGAGCGCGAGGTGATGCGGCTGCGCTTCGGTCTCGCCGACGGCAAGCAGCACACCCTCGCCGAGGTGGGCAACCGGCTCGGCCTGACCCGTGAGCGCATCCGTCAGATCGAGCGGGACACGCTTCGGGAGCTGCGCAAGCCCGCCGTCGCCGGTCGGCTGCGCGAGTTCCTCGACTGATCGATCGGGCGAACGCACCTCCGGTCGGGTCTGCGGGGCACGTGCACAGGTGCACGGGGGTGGAAGACAGGAGTACCGCGATCATGGCGGTCACGCCATGATCGCGTGATCGATGAAAGCCGGATCTTCGTTTTTGCCGGGCGAAGATCCGGCTTTGCCGTATCAGGCTCCGGGTTCGGCCTCCCCGCCGGATCCGGTGCCGGGTTCCAGCGTGGTTCCCGTCCTCGGCTCCGGCTCCGGCTCCGGCTCCGACCGCCGGGACCGGGCCGAGGCGGCGGCGAAGGGCAGCAGGGCATCGGGGTTGGCGACCGAGTCGAGGCTCACGGCCTCGTCCAGGGCGGTTCCGGCGAGCAGGCGCTTCACCGGTACCTCGAGCTTCTTGCCGGTGTGGGTCCGAGGGATCTCGGTGATCTCGATGATCCAGTCGGGGACGTGGCGTGGGCTGAGTTCGGCGCGCAGAACCTCGCGCAGCCGGGCGGCCACCGCATCGGTCAGGCCGGGCTCGGTGAGGACGACGAAGAGGAGCAGCTCGCCGTGCCCGCGCTCGTCCGCGGTGTCGACCGCGAGGCTGTCTGCGATCCCGGGGGCCCGCTCGACCACGCTGTAGAGCTCGTTGGTGCCGATCCGGACGCCGCCGCGGTTCAACGTCGCGTCCGAACGTCCCTGGATGACGACGGCACCGGTAGGCGTGATCCTCGCCCAGTCCCCGTGGCGCCAGACGCCGGGGTAGACGGAGAAGTAGCTCTCCCGCAGCCGGCCGCCGTCCGGGTCGGCCCAGAAGCACAGCGGCATGGACGGCATCGGCGCGGTCACGACGAGCTCACCGACCTCGTCAACGACCTCCTCGCCGGCCTCGTCGAAGACGCGCACCGTGCAGCCCAGCGCGCGCGATCCGATCTCCCCGGCCCGCACCGGCATCGTCGGCAGGCCTGCCACCAGCGCCGTGCAGACGTCGGTGCCACCGCTGATCGACGACAGCATCACGGTCGGGCTCACCGCTTCGTACACCCAGGCATAGCCGGCTGCGGACAGTGGCGATCCGGTCGATCCGACGGTGCGCAGCCTGGACAGATCGGCGAACTCGCGCGGGACCGGCCCGGCGTCCTCGCAGGCCTGCAGGTAGCCCGCGGACGTGCCCAGGCACGTGAGCTCCAGGGCCTCCGCCAGACCGAACAGGGTGCCGAGCGCCGGGTAGCCGGGCGCTCCGTCGTAGAGCACGACGGTCGCGCCGACGAGCAAACCGGAGACCAGGTAGTTCCACATCATCCAGCCGGTCGTGGTGAACCAGCAGAACCGGTCGTCCGGACCGAGATCGAGGTGCAACGCCAGCGACTTCAGGTGCTCCAGCAGGATGCCGCCGTGGCCGTGCACGATCGCTTTGGGGGGCCGGTCGTGCCGGACGAGTAGAGGATCCACAGCGGCGCGTCAAAGGCGACCCGGGTGAACTCGGGCTCGGAGGTCTCCGAAGCCATCAGCTCGTCCCAGGTGAGCAGTCCCGGTAGCCCCGCGGCCCGGGCCCGGGAGAGCGCGTCCGGCCACAGGTACGGCACGATCACGCTTGCCCCGAGTCCCGGCAGGTCGCCCGCGAGCGCGGCGAGGGTGTCGTAGCTCTTCCCGCGGTAGCTGTAGCCGTCAACGCCGATCAGGACCTTCGGGTCGATCTGGCCGAACCGCGCGCGCAGGGCCGTCGGGCCGAGCTCCGGCGAGCATGACGACCACACCGCGCCGATGCTGGCGGCGGCCAGCATCCCCACCATCGCGTAGACGGTGTTGGGCAGCACGGCGCAGACCCGATCACCCTCGGCGACACCCAGGCTCCGCAGTCCCGCCGCCGCCTTCGCCACCTGCCGGCGCAGCTCGTCCTAGGACACCACGGCCGTGGCACCGTCCTCGCGTACGGCGATGACGGCCGGAGCTGGCCCGCTCCGGGTGAGCGCGTTCTCCGCGCAGTTTACCCGGGCACCGGGAAACCAGACCGCGCCGGGCATCGCCGCGTCGGCGAGCGCCGGACCGGTGCCGTGGTCCCCCTCGACCGCGCAGAAATCCCAGATCGACTCCCAGAACGCGTCCAGGTCGGTAACCGACCACTCCCACAGGCGCGTGTCGTCGGCGAGCTCAACCCCCCGCTCGGCGGCGAGCCAGGCGCGGTAGTTTGGTCACCGCGGCCTGGCTGATCCGACGGGGAGGCGGTTCCCACAGCGGCGTGCCGGCAGCCACCGGCCCACCACCACGGCCGGCCGGCTGCCGCCCGTCCTCCATCGCCGTATGGTCCGGTGTCACTCGGTCTGCTGCCACGGGCACTGACCCTAGGCCATTCCGGGCAGATCTACGTGCCTCATCGACGGCCCCGGATCCTCGTCACCGATACCACCGCTACCTCCGGGAGCGTGATCGGGCTACGGTCGACAGATGAGTGTCCCGGGCGATTCCGAGCGGCGGGCCGACGGTCGCCCGCTGGCCGAGCCGACGGTCGTGACCTGGGATCCGGCCATGGCCGGCTACGACTTCGGGCCGGCGCATCCGCTGCATCCCGTGCGGCTCGAACTCACCATGGACCTCGCTATGAGTCTCGGCGTTCTCGACGCACCGGGCATCCGGATCTCCAGGCCGACCTTCGCCTCCGACGACCTCATCGACCTGATCCACGATCCGGTCTACCTGAGCGCGGTCCGTGCCGCGCCCGACCCGGCGCAGGCAAGGTTCGCGGCCCTGTTCGGCCTGGGCACAGCCGACAACCCCATCTTCGAACGGATGCACGAGGCCGCCGCGCTCATCACCGGTGGCACGATCGAGGCGGCACGGGCGGTGTGGAGCGGGCCGCCGCGGCACGCCGTGTCGATCGCCGGGGGGCTGCATCACGCGATGCCGGGAATGGCGAGCGGATTCTGCATCTACAACGACCCGGCGATTGCGATCGCCTGGTTGCTCTCCGCCGGAGCCACCAGAGTGGCGTACGTCGACGTGGACGTGCATCACGGCGACGGCGTGCAGACGGCGTTCTACGACGATCCGCGGGTGCTCACCATCTCCCTGCACCAGACGGGGAGCACCCTCTTCCCGGGCACCGGATTCCCGACCGAGGTGGGTGCTCCCGCCGCGGAGGGCACCGCGGTGAACGTGGCGTTGCCCCCCGCCACCGGCGATGCCGGCTGGCTGCGCGCCTTCTCCGGGGTGGTGCCGGTGCTCCTGCGGTCCTTCCGGCCGCAGGTGCTGGTGACCCAGCACGGCTGCGACACGCACGCCTTCGACCCGCTGGCCGATCTGGCGCTGTCGGTGGACGGCCAACGGGCCTCCTACGACCTGCTGCACGCGCTGGCCCACGAGGTCTGCGACGGGCGCTGGCTGGCCTGCGGCGGTGGCGGGTACGCGCTGGACACGGTCGTGCCGCGGGCCTGGACGCAGCTGCTGGCGATCGCCGGCCACGTGCCCCTGAATGCCGGTCGCGCCCTGCCGGAGGACTGGCGGTCCGCGGCGCCGGGACGGGTGCGGGCGGCGACCGGGCAGAAGTCCCTCGGCGCCGCCGCCATGCCCCGGGCGCTCGGGGACGGGGTGAGTGTCCGGTACCGTCCCTGGGACGCGGGCGAGGGAGACCCCGACGATCCGTTGGACCGGACGGTGGCGGCGACCCGGCGTCAGGTGCTGCCGTTGCACGGCCTCGACCCCACCGTCGACCGTTGAGCACGGAGTAAGAGCTGAGCACTGCGTGAGAACCGGGTGAGCGCCGCGTGAGCACCGAGCCTCCGGTCGTCTATCCGGCCGAGTGGGAGGCCGACGTCATCCTCAGTGACGGCGGCACCGCCCACATCCGCCCGATCCTGCCGACGGACGGCCCGCTGCTGCGGACCTTCTGGACCCGGCTGTCGACCCAGTCGATCTACTTCCGGTTCTTCGCCGTGCGCCGTGCCCTGAGTGACGCCGACATCCACCGGATGACGACCGTCGACCAGCGGCTGCGCGGCGCCATCGTCGCAATGATCGGCGACGACCTGGTCGCGGTCTCCCACTGGGAGAGCACCGCCGCACGGCCGACCGAGGCGGAGGTCGCCTTCCTGGTGGAGGACGCCCAGCAGGGACGAGGGCTGGGTTCGGTGCTGCTGGAGCATCTTGCCGCCGCGGCCTGGGACCGCGGGATCCGCCGCTTCGACGCCGACGTGCTCGGGGAGAACCAGCAGATGATCCGGGTCTTTCTCGATGCCGGTTACACGGTCTCGAGGACCTGGGACTCGGGCGCGGTCCGGCTGTCCTTCGAGATCACCCCCACCCAGAAGTCGGTCGAGGTGATGCGGGCCCGGGAGCACCATGCCGAGGCCGCCTCGATCGGTCGGCTGCTGCATCCGCGCGCGATCGCCGTCATCGGTGCGGGGCGGTCCGCCGGGTCCGTGGGCAACGCGGTCCTGCGTCACCTGCTCGCCGGCGGCTTCGACGGCCCCGTCTACCCGGTAAACTCGGCCGCGGCCGCAGCCGGCGGCGCGGTGGCGTCGATCCAGGCCTACGCCGGCATCGAGGACGTGCCGCGTCCGGTCGACCTGGCCGTGGTGTGCGTGCCGCCCGCGCAGGTGCCTGACGTCGTCACCGCCTGCGGGCGGGCCGGGGTCTGGGGACTGGTCGTCCTCACCGACCAGCGCGACGCCGCCGCAGACGTGGCCCTGGTGGCCGAGGCCCGGGCGGATGGCCTGCGGGTGGTCGGCCCGGCGAGCATGGGCATCCAGAATCCGGCGGCGGGGTTGAACGCCTCGATGGTGCCCCGGATGCCCCCGGCCGGCCGCATCGGCTGCTACTCCCAGTCGGGTCCGTTCGGCGGGGCCATCCTGGCGGCGGCGGCCGCGCGCGAGGTCGGTCTGTCGGTCTTCGTCTCCGCCGGGGACCGGGCCGACGTGAGCGGTAACGACCTGCTCCAGTACTGGGAGGAGGACCCCGGGACCGACGCGATGATTATGCATCTGGAGACCTTCGGTAATCCCCGCAAGTTCGCCCGGCTGGCCCGGCGGGTGGGTCGGCGTAAACCGGTGATCGTCGTGTACTCCGGCCGTTCGACCCTTGACGACGCGCTTCTGCGGCAGGCCGGGGTGATCGGCGTCGACCGGGTCTCCCAGGCGTTCGACGTCGCGCTGCTGCTCACCACGCAGCCGCTGCCTGCGGGCGGTCGGGTCGCCGTCGTCGGCGACTCCCGGGCCCTGGTCCGGCTGACGGCCCGTGCCGCCGACGCGGCCGGGCTCAGGGTCGAGGAGGTGCTCCTCCCGGTTGGCAGTTCCCCCGGGGACCTCACCCGGGCGTTGACCTCCGCGGCGGACCGGGCGGATGCGCTGATCGCCACGCTGGTCCGGCTGCCGCCGTCCCCGGCCGGGCCGATCGCGGCGGCCGCCGCCGCGACCATCGAGATCCCGGTTCTCGCCGCCGTGCAGGGGGGCGAGATGCCCGGCGAGCTCGCCGACATTCCGGCCTATTCGTCGCCGGAGGCGGCCGTCGCCGCGTTGCGCCGGGTGGTGGGCTACGCCCAGTGGCGGGCACGCCCGATCGGCACCGTGCCGACGACGGCGGTGCGGGCAGACGAGGCGCGTTCGCTCGTCGCCGGACTCACCGGTCGCCTTCCGGAGGATCAGGCCGCCGCCCTGCTGGACTGCTACGGCGTCACGGTGGAGCCGGCCGTCCTGGTGACGTCCCCGCGCCGGGCCGTCGAGGCGGCGGGCCAGCGCGGCTATCCGGTGGCGCTCAAGGCGCGGTCGCGATCCTACCGGCATTGTCCGGACCTGCGCGGTCAGCGTCTCGACCTGCCCGACGCGGCAGCCGTGCGGGCGGCATGGGCGTCGCTGCGCTCCCAGCTCGGGGTGGAGGTGCCGATTGTCGTCCAGCGGATGGCGCCGGTCGGCGTGCCGGTGGTCGTCGGTTCCGAGGAGCATCCCCGGTACGGTCCCCTGGTCTCGTTCGGCCTCGCGGGCCCCGCGACCGAGCTGCTGGGGGACCGCGCACACCACATCCTTCCCCTTACCGACGTCGACGCGGCGCGCCTCGTGCGTTCGGTGCGGGCGGCGCCGCTGCTGCTGGGATACCTCGGCTCGACGCCGGTCGACATCGCCGCGCTGGAGGACCTGGTCCTCAGGATCGCCCGGCTCGCCGACGACGTGCCGGAGGTGATTCATCTCACGTTGGATCCAGTGATCGTGTCGACCGGGCGGGTGACCGTGCTGTCCGTGGAGATCGTCGCTGGGCCGTCGGCGCCCCGCGCGGACGTCGGACCTCGGCGGTTCTGGACACCGGACCGCCCGACTCCGGACGGGGCGACTACCCGGGGCGGTTCAGCACAACATGCGCACGCCGTCCACAATCGTCTCCCATGACGTCGCCGCACTCCGCGCAGCCGCCCGTCTGGCCCGCTTCCGGCGCATTCCCGATGCTCTCCCCTGATTCTGCGGGAGCTGCCGGGACGCCTGGTACCCCCGTAGAGGGGATGCCTGGGCAGGCGTCTCTCGTGCCGATGTACCGGCCGGCGAACGTCGGGCTGTCGGAAGCGCTGCCGGTGGATCTGGGGCCGGTGGGCGCGGGGCCCGCGGGTGCGCGCTTCTCCGTGAGCCCCCCGGGATCCGCCTCCCGGCCATCGGGCGTTGTTCCGTCCGGCCAGGGGGATGTCTCCCCGGGACCGACTCCGGTCACCCGGTCCCAAGGGGGACCGCCGGCCGGCCCACACACCAACCCCGGCCCACGCGCGCATCCCGGCCCGAACCAGGTCCCCGGCCCTAAGCACGCTCCCGGCCCGGATACCGGCCCCCGTCAGGACCGGGGAGCCGGCTCCGAGCTACCCGAGCTACCCGAGGGCTGGCCCATGGTCGCCCGGCCGGCCGCTCCGGCCGTGACCGCCGAGCCGGTCATACGGGATCTCATCGACGGTACCGAGCCGCGCCGCACGCCGGATACGCCAGGGATGCGCCGGTCCGATCCGGCGGGGCTGCCGGGACCGGGCCGGGCCGGTTTTCCCCCGCCCGGACACGCCCCGGGAACCGACCCCGTGGCCACGTTCGTGATGCTAGACGCGTTGTTCGCGTGGGCCCCGGCCGGTCTCGCCCTGCTCGACCGGGCCGGGCGGTTCCTGCGGGTGAACGACACACTCGCCCGGTTCGACCGCCGGCCGGTCCACGAGCACCTCGGCCGTACCGTCTCCGAGCTCCTCGGCGACACCGGCCAGGAACTCGACGCTCTGCTGGCACGGGTGCTGCGCACCGGCGAGCCGGTGGTGGACCTGGAGGTCGTGGTTGCCACCGATGGTTCCGGACCGCCGCAGACGTGGCTCGCCAGCTGGTATCCGGTGAACGACCCTCAGGTCGGGCTGGTGGGCGTGGCGTTCGTCGCGATCGACGCCAGCGGGACGCGGGCGGTCGAGAGGGAGCGGGCGCGGGCCGAGGCACGCTACCTCGGTCTCGTGGACGCCGCCGCGATGGACGTGTTCCATGCCGAAGGCGACGGGGCACTCGATGCCGATCTGCCCCGTCTGCGGGCCTTTACCGGGCGGCATCCGGCGGAGCTGGCCGGGTTCGGCTGGCTCGGCGTGGTCCATCCCGACGACCGGGAGCGGGTCGGGTGCGCCTGGCGCGGGGCGATCGAGCACGGTGAGACCTTCGAGGCCGAGTTCCGGATCTCCGGTGGCGGAGGCGACCGCACCGCCGTGCGGGTGGTCGAGGCCCGCATCGTTCCCATGCCGGCGGCCGGCCGGCCGAACAGCCGGCCCGGCGAGTGGCTCGGGGTGATCCGCGATCTCACCGAGGTACGCGCCGCCGAGGCCGACCGGGCCACGGCCGACCAGCGGGCCCGGATCGCGACGGAACGGGCCGAACAGACCGCGACGTTGGCCGTGGCGCTCGCCCGGACCCTGACCGTGGACGACGTCGTCGCCACCGTCCTCGACGTCGGGGAACGGATGGCCGGGGCCGCCAGCCGGGGCGTCGCGCTCGTGGACGAGGCGCACGACCAGCTACTCTTCCACGCCCCGCCGGGTCCCGCCGACGGCCTCGCCCGATGGTCGGAGGTGGCGCTGGGCGCGGTACATCCGCTGGCGGAGGTCATGCGGGGCGGTCGTGCACTGTTTCTCGTCGACCGCGACGAGCTGCTCGCCCGCTGGCCGGTGCCGGAGGTCGCCGACGTCGCCGCCGCGGCGGGTGAGCACGCCTGGGCGATGCTGCCGCTGGCCGTCGGGGGCGGCGCACCCTTCGGCGTGGTGACCTTCGGGTTTCGCCAGGCGCGGGAGTTCACCGCCGCTGATCAGGCATCCCTCGTCGCGATCGCCGACGCCTGCGCGCAGGCCCTGGAACGGGCCACCGGCTACGAACAGCTCGCCGCCGACGCCGCGCGCGGTCATCGGACCCTGGCGGCGACGCGCGAGGCGCAGGCCGCCCTGGCACTCGCCGATCGACGCTTTCGGCTGCTGGAGCGAGCCACCGGGATCGTGGCCGCGGCCGTCGAGCCTCCCGTCGCCCTGCGCTCCCTGGCCGAGCTGATCGTCGCGGAGGTCGCCGACCTGTGTGTCGTCCAGCTTGTCACCGGCACGCCCGCTCCCGTCCCGGCGTCCTGGAGCGGTGCCGCGGTGCCCGTCCGGGACGGGGCTGACGTCGGGGACGGGGCTGACGTCGGGGACGCGGCCGGGGAC
>NZ_CDWTMO010000038.1:0-26197 GCF_977946435.1 Frankia sp. CgKIO3
GTCCCTCCGCCCCGGCTCGTCCCCGGGGTGCCGGCTCGCGGGTGGGGAGGCTCCATCACACGCGAGGAGACAGACGCATGGGGTGAACCGACCCCGGCACCCCGGTGGGCACACCGTTGGACTGGCACCGGGCGGCCTGCGCCCCCGCGGCCCAGTTCGCCCGCGACGGCGCGGAAGCCGTCATCCAATACCGGTATGCCAGCGAGGTCCACGAGCTCCGGATGCCCGGCGTCATCTGGTCCGGCCTCGTCCAAGAGGCCCGCGTGGCCACGTTCACCACGCTGACCGCCGAGTGGACGGAGTGGGCGGTCGCCGGCGGCCTGGTCCGCCACGCGGACGGCCACGTTGACCTGCGCTACGGCTAGCTGGGCCTCCGGGACACATCCGCCTGCCCGCCACGATCTGGGATCAGATCCTCGCCGCGATCCGCGCACACGCCATCGACGGCCTCGACCGGTGACGGTCTGGCTCCAGCTCTGCAAGGACTGCAACGGTTTCGCGGTGCGGATCGGTGTCTACGCGACCAGCTACGGCCGTCCGCTCACGCTGATCTCATACCGCCCGTTCGCGGCGAGGTGGCGGACAAGCGCGCCGCGCTCACCCGTCTCGACGACCACCTGAGCGGCGCCTGACCGGACCACTCCCCCACGGTGGCCCCGGGCGCGTTGCTACACCCGTTGCTACACCCGCGGCGATTCACGGCTTTCGAGCGCCCCGATTGCCGCCATGGGGGGCATGGGGGGGCTCGGCCCCAGCAGACATCGCGGCTGGCGGCGAAGCTTCCCGAAGGGAAGCAAGCATGAAAGACCAGCCCGTGGGCGCGGCAGGGATCGAACCTGCGACCACTCGCTTGTAAGGCGAGCGCTCTCCCGCTGAGCTACGCGCCCGGGAGATGACGAGGTCAACTAAGACTACGCAGCGGCGAGCCCCGGCGGGAGCCGGCCCTCCACGACTCCCCAGACGCAGGCCGGCTCCCGCAAGGACGATCTTAGAGGATGGCGAGCGCCTTGAGGTACTCGGCCTGGTCCCGCGCGTCGGGGATGTTGTTGACGACCTTCCAGCGGACGACACCCTCCTTGTCGATGACGAAGGTGCCCCGCAGGGAGATGCCCCGCTCCGCGTTGAAGACGCCGTACGCGCTCGCGACGGCGCCGTGCGGCCAGAAGTCGGCGAGCAGCGGGAACTCGTAGCCCTGCTGGTCGGCCCAGACCTTGTGGGCGAACGGCGAGTCGACCGACACGGCCAGCACCTGGACGTCGTCGTTCTGGAACGAAGCGAGATCGTCCCGCACGGAGCACAGCTCGCCCTGGCAGACGCCGGTGAAGGTCAACGGGTAGAACAGCAGGACCACGTTGCGCTTACCCTGGAACTCGGACAGCGTGACAACCTCGTTGTTCTGGTCCTTCAGTGAGAAGTCCGGGGCGACGGAGCCAACCTCGACGGCCATGGGCTCTTCCTCTCCACAACGGTGGGGAACTGATCAGGGACCGGTGACCACAACGGATGATCACTACGGCGACGGGCCCCGCGCCAGATCCGGCGAGGGTACTCACCGATCGGCACGGATGTCCCGATCCAGCATGCCATTGCCGGCTACCTCGAAGCTGGCCGCCCATCCGCGGCGTGCCCTACACGACCTTCCGGATCTCCGCCATATCGCCTGGAACCGCACCCGACCTGGATGTTCACCCGCGTGCTCGGCAATCAGATCACGGCGATCAGACCGGGATGGAAGGTGTCCTTCCCGATCCGGTGACCCCGATGCGGCGGGTGTGCGGGTTTTCGAGGCCAGAGTGCCCTAGTCTGGCCGATCAACGCGGGAGCCGCACCGGCCGGACATGCGTGGGGGCATGGTGCCGTGCCCCGCGGCCGCCACTGGTATGGACACCGATGAGGACAGGGCCACTTTGACCAATCAGAGTTCCACCCCGCACGGATACCCCGCTCAGGAACCTCACCCGATCGACGGACCGGGCACATCCACCGGCGGATTTCCGATCTATGCGTTTCGTGAGTCTCTGACCGGCCACGAACCGCAGCAAGGCTACCCCGCCACCCCCGACTATGGGACACCGGGCCTGGCCGGACCACCTGGCTCCCCCGACACGTTCCAGGGGTCCGGCCTACTCGGGAGGAGGCGCAACCCCTTCGCGGTGTGGCTGGGTCTTCCTCTGATCACCCTGGGTGTCTACCCGTTCGTCTGGATCTACCGGACGAACAAAGAGCTCGCCGAGTATGACCGGCGCATCGAGGTGAACCCGACGCTGTCGCTGCTGGCCTTCCTGATCGGCTGGATGATCATCTTCCCACCGTTCGTCGCGGCCTGGCGGCTCGGCACCCGCGTCCGTAGCGCCCAGCGTGCGGCCGGGGTAGCCGAGACGAATCCGGTCCTGGCCTTCGCTCTCTTCCTCATCGGCGGCGGCGCGTTGGTCCTGCAGTTCGGAATCAACCGCATCTGGGACCGCTACCCCGGGGCGGTCGAGGGCCAGCAGGTGCCGCTCTACCGGTAACCGCTCTACCGGTAACCGCTCTACCAGTGACCGCCCGCCGCCCGGCCCACCCCGAACGCCGCCCGCGGCGGCCGGAGGCGCCCATACACCCCGCATCCGTCCCCGAGGCACGCGAGCACGGCGGCGCACGCCCGCCTCGACCCGGACCCCGAAACCGAGGGAACCGGGCCGGACCGACCCATGCCCGGCCGGGCCGGCCGGACCGGGCACCTTATGTCAGCGGTGGCGCACCCGCTGCGACTTCGGCGCCGCCAGCCGCTGGCCGGACCACTCCTGGGCGACGCTCAACGTGCTGGTCTGGACGAGACCCGCGGTGGGCACCGCGTCCAGCACGTCACTCGGCTCGACATGGCCGGCACGCCCGGCCTTGGGCGTCAGCAGCCAGATCACGCCGTCGTCGGACAGCTGCCGCCGTGCGTCGATGAGGGCGTTCGCCAGGTCCCCGTCATCCTCCCGCCACCACAGCAGGACGATGTCGACGACGTCGTCGGAGTCCTCGGGGACAAGCTCGGTCCCGCTGGCGCTCGTGACGGCGTCCAGCAGGTCCTGGGCGATGTCGTCGTCCTCGTTAAGCGACTGCACCTGGGTCCCGGCGGAGACTCCCAGCCGCTCCGCTCGGCGCTGACCCTCGGCGTTCGCCGCGGTCGGACTCACCCTCCACTACCTCCTGCTCGTATGTTGACGCTCCGCGTAATCGCGAGGGCGTCCCGTCTCGGTGGACGCATCCAACGATGATCCTCATCGGCTGGTGCGCCTCGACCTAGTCCACCGGACCTTCCGGTGACTGCGCAAGTGCCACGCCGTCGGTTGTGGACAAGCGACGGCGTGGTCAGCCTGGTGTGACTCCCCGCCAGTACCCCGGAAAGAGCGGAATCATCCCGCCAGGAACGACAGCCGGACCGTTCGATCGGGGTTGTCCACGTTGAGGTCCACCAGCGCAATGGACTGCCAGACCCCGAGCGCGAGGCGGCCGTCGATCACCGGCACCGTCAACGAGGGCGGGATGATGGCCGGCATCACATGCGAGCGGCCGTGACCGAACGTTCCATGCGCGTGGCGCCATCTGCCGTCGGCGGGGAGCAGATCCGCGAGCGCCGCGAGCAGGTCGATATCACTACTGGAACCCAACTCGGGGATGGCCACGCCGGCCGTGGCATGCGGCACGAAGACCGACAGCAACCCGTCGCTGGAACCGGCAAGGAACCGCCGCACATCAGGTGTGAGATCCACCACACTTTCTCGCCGGCCGGTGCGCACGGACAGCGTCGTCGTCTTCATCCGGGTCGCCATCAGGGTGATTGTCCACCACCGCGGGGCCCGGCATCGGCCGCACTACGGACGACAGGCCAACAACGCAACGCACATCGCCCAGGTCTCGACTCGGAAGTAACCAAGACGTACGTGACGAGGCCGCCGCGATGGAGCACGATGGTCCATGACATACCCGTTCTCCGGGTAACCTCCCCCCTCGGCCGTCAAGGGTCGGTCGATCACCCAGAGTTCAGGCATCGTATGGGATGAGCGAGCGGCCGGGATGCGGCGGCGCATTGATCATGCATGTTCCCACCCGGTGCGTTGCAAAAGGGACAACTAGGCCGGCGATCGTACGATCAGGACCTTTTCGCATGATCGCGACGGCCCCGGGAAGCTCGAGGAGCAGGAGAAGGCGTGACGCAGGACACAACCCGGAAGTTCTCGGTCATCACCGACGGGCTACCGAGTCAGCTGCCGGACATCGATCCCTCCGAAACCAGCGAGTGGCTGGAGTCGCTCGACGCCGTCATCGAGGAGTCCGGCCGCGGCCGGGCCCGCTTCATCATGCTGAAGCTCCTCGAACGGGCCCGGGAGAAGGCGGTCGGTGTTCCCGGTCTCACCAGCACCGACTACATCAACACCATCAGCCCGGAGCAGGAGCCCTGGTTCCCCGGCGACGAGCACATCGAACGCCGCATCCGGGCCTATATCCGGTGGAACGCGGCCATCATGGTGAGCCGCGCCAACCGCCCCGAGTTCAATGTCGGCGGTCACATCGCGACCTACGCCTCGAGCGCGAGCCTCTACGAGGTGGGCTTCAACCATTTCTTCCGCGGCAAGGACCATCTCAGTTCCTCGCCGGGAAGCGCCTCGGGTGACCAGATCTTTATTCAGGGCCACGCGTCCCCGGGCATCTACGCCCGCGCCTTCCTGGAAGGCCGGCTGACGGAGAAGCAGCTCGACGCCTTCCGGCGCGAGGGCGAGTCGGGCGGCCTGTCGTCCTACCCCCACCCGCGGCTTATGCCTGATTTCTGGGAGTTTCCCACGGTTTCGATGGGGATCGGGCCGATCAACGCCATCTATCAGGCCCGGTTCAACCGCTACCTGCTCAACCGCCAGATCAAGGACACCTCGAACAGCCGGGTGTGGGCGTTCCTCGGCGACGGCGAGATGGACGAGCCGGAGTCGATCGGCGCGCTGGGCGTGGCCGCCCGCGAGGAGCTCGACAACCTCATCTTCGTGGTCAACTGCAACCTGCAGCGCCTCGACGGCCCGGTCCGCGGCAACGGAAAGATCATGCAGGAGCTGGAGTCGCTGTTCCGGGGCGCCGGCTGGAACGTCATCAAGGTGGTCTGGGGCCGCGACTGGGACCCGCTGCTGGCCAAGGACACCGACGGCGTGCTGGTAAACCGCATGAACACCACGCCGGACGGGCAGTTCCAGACCTACTCGACGTCGTCGGGCGAATACATCCGGGAGCACTTCTTCGGCTCGGACGCCCGGCTGCGCCGGATGGTCGCGGACCTCTCCGACGACGATCTGCGCAAGCTCTCCCGCGGTGGCCACGACTACCGCAAGCTCTACGCGGCCTACAAGGCGGCGACCGAGCACGCGGGCCAGCCCACGGTCATCCTCGCGCACACCATCAAGGGCTGGACCCTGGGCAAGGACTTCGAGGCCCGCAACGCCACCCATCAGATGAAGAGGCTGACCAAGAGCGAGCTCAAGGAGTTCCGCGACCGGCTCTATCTGGCGATCCCGGACTCGGCGCTGTCAGGTGACCTGCCGCCCTACTGCCACCCCGGGCCGGACTCCGAGGAAATCGCGTACATGCGGGAACGCCGGGCCGCACTCGGCGGGTCGATCCCGCGGCGGGTCGTGCGGGCCAAGCCGCTCCCCCAGCCGCCAGCGAAGATCTTCGACGAGCTCCGGAAGGGCTCCGGCAAACAGCCCGTCGCCACGACGATGGCCTTCGTCCGGCTGCTGAAGGACCTCATGAAGACCAAGGAGATGGGCGCGCGTTTCGTGCCGGTCATCCCCGACGAGGCCCGCACCTTCGGCATGGACGCGATGTTCCCGACGGCGAAGATCTACTCGCCGCACGGGCAGCGCTACGAGGCCGTCGACCGCGAACTGCTGCTGTCCTACCAGGAGTCCGAGACCGGTCAGATACTGCACGAGGGCATCAGCGAGGCCGGATCGATGGGCTCGGTGATTGCCGCCGGCACAGCGTACGCCACCCACGCGCAGTACATGATCCCGGTCTACGTCTTTTACTCGATGTTCGGCTTCCAGCGCACCGGCGACCAGATGTGGGCGCTCGGCGACCAGCTCGGCCGCGGGTTCCTGCTCGGGGCGACCGCCGGTCGGACCACCCTCAACGGCGAGGGCCTGCAGCACCAGGACGGCCACTCCCTGCTCCTGGCCTCGACTAACCCGGCCTGCGTGGCCTACGACCCCGCCTTCGCCTTCGAGGTGACGCACATCGTCCGGGAGGCGCTCGACCGAATGTACGGCGAGCGGGACGACAACGTCTTCTACTACCTCACCGTCTACAACGAGCCGGTGCCGCAGCCGGCCGAGCCCGCGGGTCTCGACCCGGCGCAGATCATCTCCGGAATGTACCGGTTCCGCTCGGCCGAGGGCCTGGTCCGCGGGCTTCCGGCGGCGGGGGCCGGCGTGGACTCCCCGCCGCGGGCCCAACTGCTGGCCAGCGGGACTTCCATCCACTGGGCGCTGGCGGCGCAGGAGATCCTTGCCGCCGACTTCGGGGTCGCCGCCGACCTGTGGTCGGTGACCTCGTGGAACGAGCTTCGGCGGGAGGCGCTCGACTGCGACCGTGCCAACCTGCTCAACCCCGAGGCCGACGATGCCGTGCCGTACGTGACCCGCGCTCTCGAAGGGGCCGCCGGCCCGGTCGTGGCGGTCTCCGACTGGATGCGCGCGGTGCCCGACCAGATCTCCCGGTGGGTTCCGCAGCCGTTCACCTCGCTGGGCACTGACGGGTACGGCCGCTCCGACACCCGGGCCGCCCTGCGCCGGCACTTCAAGGTCGACGCCGAGTCGATCGTCGTCGCGACCCTGGAAGCCCTCGTCCGGGCCGGTGAGGTCAAGGCCACCACGGTCGAGGACGCGATCAGGCGATTCGGGCTGCGCGCCGGCGAGGCCGGCCTGAACGGGCCCGAGGCGATCGTGGCCAGCACCAGGATCGTGGCCAGCACCGAGCAGGACGAGCGGCCGATCTCGGGCTGACCGACCCACCCAGGCCCCGGAGCGCCCGGCCCCGGGATTGCCCGGGCATCCGGGCCATTCGGGGCCTCCCCTGCGCCGACGGAGCCACCTGCGGGCTCCCCGATGCCGGGGAGCCCGAGGTCACGGTGCCGGACCGGACCCCCGCGGGGCCCACCCGGCGCGGAGCCCCGGGTAGCGGGTCCGGAAGGTGGGGCCCGCGCGATGGAGCCCACCGCGTTCGGGCCATCACCTCCAGGCCGGCCCGTCCGGCCCATCCGGCCCACCGCATTCGGATCGGTACCTCCGGGCCACCCCGACTGGGCGCCGGGCCGCGCGCCGGATCCCCTTGGCGCCCGATCTCGGCCCCGCGACCTCGGGTTTCATTCTCCGGGCCCACCGCGTTGACCTTCTGCATCCGGGCGCACCTGGTTCCGGCGCGCCCGGTCCGGACCTCCCGGAGGAGTTACCCAGCGCATCAGCACTGTCCGTGATGAACCCCACCGCGCTTGGCTTCATCGGGGTCCACCGCCGTCCCCGATTCGGCTACGCCCCGGGGCTTTCGCGGTACCCCATGTTCCACTCGATGACGCGTTGAGTTCCGCATCGCCGCCGCGGACACTAGTCTCTCGAGGGTGATGTCCAAAGGTTGGTCACGCGGCGTTACCAGCCGCGAAACCGCCGGCAGCGAAGCCTCCGGCACGTACTCCCGACCCCCGTCGGTGTCGGAGAGCAACGAAAACCCGCCTGCCGATCACCGCACGGCCACTTCGCGGTCCGGTACGGTCAGGCATCTGTCAGGTCGCTGTCAGTTCAATTGTCAGGTCAATCAGGAGCCGGCCGGCCGGCGCGCGGCTGCGGATCGCGACGAGGCCCGCGCGGCGCATGCTGCGACGGTCGAGGAGGACGAGGTGAACGGTGTCGCGACGACCACCGCACCCGCGGCGGCATCACCTGTACCGCGGACGGGCGGGAGCGCGGTGAACCCACGGCGGTCCCAGTGCGGCGGCGCGAGCCGCGCGGGCGGGACGGCGGCATGATCCTGCGGGCCCGTCGCATCGAGCGGCTGGAGGAACATCCCAACCTCCGCGGCATTCTCGGCATCCTCGCCCAACTCGTCCACACCACCGACACGGAGCTCGTCTCGCTCGCCGGCGCCTGGCGCAACTCGGGGTACCTCGCCGCAGCCCGGGACAAGGCGCTCTCCCCCGACTCGCCATTGATCGTCGAGGTGCTGGCCGCCTTCGACGCGTTGAGCGCGATCTACGCCGACGACCTCACCGGCGCGGAGTACGTCACCGTCGAACCGACGATCGCCGCCACGGCTCTGCGCGCGATGCGCGACGCGGTCGCCGCCTCCTACGCCCGGCCCATCCTCGGCCGCGCGGAGTATGCGGCGCTGATGCGTCCGTGGCGTACGGTCTACCCCCGCGCGCGCACACACGAACCCGACCTCGGCCCGGCCGCGGCGGACGTGAAGCGGGTTCTCGCGGCACTCCCGGTCCTCGCCGGGCGCTGCCACGATCCAGACAGCCTCGAGGTCTTCGACGGCCTGCTGGTGTCCGCGCTCACCCGCGACGACTCCGCGCACCAGATGGCGATGGACGCCGCCTTCGCGAGCGCCGTGGTGACCGGGCGTCGCCGGGTGTGGACCCTGGTCCGGCGCAGCGCCGCCGAGGGCTTCTGGCGGTTGTGCCCGTACTGCCGCGGCCATCGGGGCACCGATTCGAGCGAGGACCGGCGGGTCATGGAGCTGTGCGCCGACCTGGCCTGCGCGCTGCTCGTCGAGGATCTCCTCGACGCCGACCAGTTCACCCGGCTGACCAGCCCGCTGCACACGCTCATCCCGTTGCAGCACCGCCGCGGTCGCTGACGCCGCCGCGGTCCGCCCGGCTGTCGGTCCGCCCGGCTGTCGGTCCACCGGCCCGGCTCAGCCGGATGCGTCGGGCCGCCACGGCCGGTAGACGATCAGTCGGGCTCCGCCCGGAGTGATGACGATGCGTTCCACCCCCTCCGTGACCTCGCCGTCACAGGCGAACGGCAGCGGGCCGGGCTGACGGGATGAGATCGTGACCCGTTCGACCGTGTGTTGTTCGTACACCCGGCTGCGCCCGAGACGGCCGGTCAGCACCGCCCCCACCAGCCGGAGCCGGGGAAGCGGCGCCGCGGCGTCGACCACCCGCAGGTCCAGCAGCCCTTCGTCAAGGCGGGTGCGGTAGGTGGGGGCGAACCCGCCGGGCTGGTAGATCCCGTTGCCGATGAAGATCAGCCAGACCCGGCGGTACTCGGAGTCGATCTCGACCTCGAACGGCGCTTCGTGGCGTAGCACCCAGCTCAGCGCGATGAGCATCGCCGGCCACTTGCCGATATGGCGCTCGAACCGTGCACGAATGGCGACCATGTCCGGGTAACCGCCGAGGCTCGCGGTGTTCACGAAGATACGGGAGAACCGACTGAACGTCGCGCTGATGCCCTCGGCCCGGCCGATGCCGACGGCGACCGCCGAACCCTCCCGTATCGCCTGCACCGAGTCACCCGCCCCGGCGAGTCCGACGTCCGCGGCGAAGTGGTTGAGCGTGCCCGCGGGGAAGACCGCCAGCGGCACGCCGTGCGCCAGCGCGGTCTGGGCGGCCGCGTTGATGGTGCCGTCGCCGCCGGCGACGCCCAGCACACGGGACCGCGCCGCCGCGGACACCAGCGCGGTTCTTACGTCGCCGCCCGCGTCGACCTCGACGACCCGGGCCCTGGGCAGGTCGGCCCGCAGCACGGCGAGCAGGTCCGTGTGGTTACCCGGACCGGAACGAGCGTTCACCACCACCGTGAGGCCGTCGCCGTCGGGCAGGGCAGGCGCCCACGCCGACACGGGGCTGGCCCGGGCAGGGGCCCACGGCCGACGCGGCATCACCTTCGTCGTCAGCAGGCCCGCCCCGATCCCCAGCAGCACGCCGGCGGCCACGTCCCCGGGATAGTGCACCCCGACATACACCCGGGAGAACGCCACCGTGGCGGCGAGCGCGGCCACCGGCACTGCCGCGCCGGGCGCGTCCAACGCGACTCCGGTGACGAAGGCGGCCGCCGACGCCGCGTGCCCGGAAGGGAACGAGAACGTCGTGAGATCCTCGCGAAGCCGCCGCAGCGGGGGAATCGTGTGAGTCGGTGGGCGGTCCCGGCGGAACACCACCTTCATCGGCCCGTTGGCGAGGACGCTCGCGACTCCCAGGGCGAGCAGGCCACGGGCGGCCGCCAGGCGACGGCGTCCCTTCGTCGCACCGAGCGTCCCGGCCACCCCCCACCAGAGCAGACCGTGATCGGCGGCATGAGACAGCCGCGGCAGCACCGGGTCGAGCAGCGGTCTGCCACCGGCCAGCGCCGCGAACAGCGACCGGTCCGCCCTGGTGAAGGCGTGCAGGAACGTCCGGCCCAGCGCGATGTCACGGCGCATGAGGATCCGGGCACGCCGACCGACCCGGCTCTCCGCGGGCCAGCGGAGAGCGGTCCCGGTTCCCGGCCTCGTTACCGGCCTTGACCCCACGCCGGCACCGTACCCGTAACGGGGACACCCAGATCAACTGGGATGAACCTCACATCCTCCCGAACCCCGCGGGAGGAGCGAGCAGAAGGAGCTCGCTGTCAGGCCGCGGCTGTCAGAGCGCGCCTGTTCAGAGCGCGCCTGTCAGACCGCGACCGGGGCCTGGCTCGCCCATCTCGGAGCCGGCGGCCATGCCACGCCCCCGGGCCGGGGCAGCGCCCGTCGTGGCTCGACGGTGCGACCTGTCGGCAGGATCTCGCCGGTGTCCTCGAACAGGATCACCCCGTTACACAGCAGGATCCAGCCCTGGTCCCAATGCTGGCTGGCCACCCGGGCGGCGTCACGATCCACACTGTCCGCCGTGGGGCAGGGCGGGAAGTGCGGGCAACCACGTCGCCGGGGTGCGGCTGCGCGTGAGGCGCCGGCGGGCAGGGGATCGGAGGACGGCTCGGGCGAGGATGGCTCCGGGTCGTCGGAGGGCACCGGGGACGCCGATGCCGGGTCTGAAACGCGAACAGCTTGCACGAGCACCAGACGTTACGCCTCTCCGTAAGAAGCGTCACACCGAGGCGCGGGTGAAGGGGCCGACATGTCTGCGACCCCGGCCCGCAAGTCGGCGTGGACAATGGCTGTGACCAGCGCGGATGCGAAACACGGCACATCGGGAACCAGCCGGGCGGACCACGGGGTGCCTACAGCGAGATGCCGGTAACAGGACCGGACCATCGGATCGGTAGATTACGGGGCGGTGGCCGAGCGGTTCCGCCACCCTGACCGCAACAATGACGTGGGCCGGTTCCGCTGATGCGCCCACCTGCATGAACGGCGCCCGTTGCCCCCGGCGACCGGGCATCGACACGGCAGGGCCACGGACAGGCACCAGTGAACGGCCACGGACCCGGACATGCCCGGCCACAAGGGGGTACGGACGATGGACGGCGCCACGAGTGTCGGTACCGATACCTTCGGGGGCCTCCCCACCGGCGGGGGTTCCGGCCCGCGTGCCGGCGGAAAGCCGGTCGAGGTGTCGGTCGTCATGCCGTGTCTGAACGAGCAGGAGTCGGTCGGCATCTGCGTACACAAGGCCCTTGCGGGACTGGCCACCGCGGGTGCCGCGGGCGAGGTCGTCGTTGTCGACAACGGGTCCACGGACCGGTCGGTGGACGTCGCCGCCGCCGCGGGTGCCCGGGTCGTCCGCGAGACCCGGCGCGGCTACGGCAACGCCTACCTGGCCGGGTTCGCCGCCGCCCGAGGCCGGCTGATCGTGATGGGCGACGCCGACGACTCCTACGACTTCTCAGATCTGGGCGTCCTGCTCGCTCCGCTGCGCGCCGGGCGGGCCGACTACGTGCTCGGGTCGCGCTTCGCCGGGGAGATCCTGCCGGGAGCGATGCCCTGGCTGCACCGTTACGTCGGCAACCCCGCACTCACCGGCATCCTGAACCGGCTGTTCGACGTCCGTTCCTCCGACGCGCACTCGGGCATGCGGGCCTTCAGCCGAGAGGCGTACCTGCGTATGCAGCTGCGCTGCGAGGGGATGGAGCTCGCCTCCGAACTGGTGATCGCCGCGGGCCGCGCCGAGCTGCGGATCGAGGAGGTGCCGATCACCTACCATCCGCGGGTCGGGGCCTCCAAGCTGCACTCCCTGCGGGACGGTTGGCGGCACCTGCGGTTCATGCTGCTGCTGGCGCCGAGGCACCTGTTCGTGCTGCCCGGCCTGGTGCTGCTGGCGCTCGGGATCGCGGGCCAGGCGGCGCTGCTG
Organism: Frankia sp. CgKIO3; assembly: GCF_977946435.1. NCBI lineage: Bacteria > Bacillati > Actinomycetota > Actinomycetes > Frankiales > Frankiaceae > Frankia > Frankia sp. CgKIO3. Next base: position 12,284 of record NZ_CDWTMO010000038.1, read on the forward strand.
CCCGGCTCGCTCAATCTCGGCTTCCACCGGCTGGACCTGCACTTCTCGATCCTGTTCGCGCTGCTGGCGCTGCTCGGCTGGCAACTGGTGCTGCTGGGGGTCTGCGCCGACGTCCACAACCACGCCCTCGGCTGGCAGGAGCGCCGCCGCTGGCCACTGCCGCTCATCCACCGCCTGTTCACCCTCGAACGCGGGCTTGCGCTCGGCGCGGGCCTGTTCATCGTCGGATTCGTCGTGGACGTGGTCGTCCTCATCCGCTGGCTGGCCAACAATCTCGGGCCGCTCAACGAGATGCGCCCGGCACTGCTCGCGATGACGCTGATGGTGCTGGGCGCGCAGACCGCCTTCGGATCCTTCTTCCTGCGGCTGCTGACCGCCGGGCCCAGCGGGGGGCATCAGCGGGCGTCGGCCCGCGGTACCCGTGCCGGCACGGGCCCTGACGCGGGCGCGGTTGCGAGTGCCGGCCCAGGCTCCACCCGGGTCGGGACAGACTCCACCCGGGCCGGGGCGAGCGGCCCACGGGCCGACACGCCCGGTCTCGGCCCGTTCTTCGAGGCGCCGGAACACCCGGCCGAGGTCGTCAGGTTCTGAGAACGGCGGATATTCATCATGGCCGTCCTGGGCAGACGCCGCTTTCCACCGCTGCCCGGCGACGCCGCGCCCGTCTCCCTACGCGATCCCGCTGTCCTCGGGGATGACCCCGCGGATGACCTCGCCGCCCCGGGCCGGGTGCCGTCCGGGGAGCACCCCGGCCCGCTCTATGGCCCGAACGCGCGGCGCCGTGCATCGGGTCCGGCCTCCGCCCAGCCGGCCCGACCCGCCCGGCCGGTCGCGCGGCATCTACCCTTCGCGGTTCTCCTGGTCGCCGGGATGACGCTGCGGGTGGTCACCGGGCACGCCTACCGGCCGGCGTTCGAGTTCAACGGCGACTCCTATGCCTACCTGCGACTTTCCACCCTGCACGCGCCCGACCCGATGCGGCCGGCCGGCTACCCCGCCTTCCTGCGCCTGCTGTCGCACACCGGCGACCTGTGGTGGGTGACAGTGGTCCAGCACGTCGCGGGCCTGGCGCTCGGGGTGGGGATCTACGTCCTGCTGGTCCACCGCCGAGTGGCGGCCCCGGTAGCGGCCCTCGCCGCCGCGCCGGTCCTGCTGGACGCCTACCAGCTTGTCCTCGAGCACTACGTGATGGCCGAGACACTGTTCGCGGTCCTGCTGGTCGCCGCGATGATCGCCCTGACCTGGTCGGCACGACCGTCGGTGTGGGCGTGCGAGCTCGCCGGCCTGTTACTGGGCGGGGCGGGCCTGGTCCGCACCATCGGGGTCGCCATGGGTGTGCTCGCCGTGGGCTACCTGCTTCTTCGTCGCGTCGGATGGCTCCGGTCCGCCGCCTTCGCCGTGATGCTCGCCGTTCCACTCGTCGGCTACGCGGGCTGGTTCCACACCGCGCACGGGAAATACGCGCTCACCGGTGGGGACGCGGTGTGGATGTACGGCCGGGTGGCACCGATCGCCGAATGTGATCGCCTGCACCTGAGCACACGCCAGCTCGTCCTGTGCTCCCCGCATCCGGTGACGGGGCGGCCCGATCCCAGCTACTACGTCTGGAACGGCAACAGCCCGCACTGGCGGCTCGACATGCCCGACGACAAGCGGGACGCGCTGCTGCACGACTTCACCCGCCAGGTCATCCGGTATCAGTTCGGTGACTACGCCCGGATGGTCGGCGGGGAGATCGCGCACTACTTCGCCCCGGGCCGACCGGTCGGGCACCGCGACTGGCCGGACGCGACCTGGCGGTTCCCGACCGGTGACGAACCGCGCTACCTGCACAACAACGAGCCACTGCTCGGCTTCCACGGGGACGCGCCCACCCGCGTCATCCGCGAGCCGTCCGCCGGTTTCCTGCGGAGCTACCAGCGTCTCGTCTTCACGCCCGGTCCGGCCCTGGCCGCGATGATGATCGTCACCATCGCCGCGATCATAACCCCGGACCGGGACCGCCGTGCGTCGCCGGGAAACCACAGCACCCGGCGCCGGGGAGGTCTGCGGGACCGGGCCGCCGAAGATCGACGGCTGCGGGCGGACATGGCCCTCCTCGTGGCGGCCGGGGCCGCCACGCTCATCGTCCCGGCCGCGACGGTGTGCTTCGACTACCGCTACCTGCTCCCCGTCCTCGTGCTCTTCCCGCCTGCCGCCGCGCTCGCGACCCGCCGCTTCGTACTGCTCAGTCGAGCCCCAACCGGGGTGCCTCGATCGCCGGGCAGGTGTCCATGACGACGTCCAGCCCGGCCTCGCCCGCACGCACCGCGGCAGCCTCGTCCCGCACGCCGAGCTGGAGCCAGACACCCTTCGCGCCGATCTTCACTGCCTCGTCGACGACCGGGCCGGCGAACTCCGACCGGACAAACAGGTCGACGACGTCGACGGGGAACGGGATCTCGCTCAACGTCGCGTATCCCTGCTCCCCCGCGACCGTAGGCGCCGAGGGGTGCACAGGTACGACACGCTTGCCGTGCCGTCGCAGGTAGTCCGCAATGCTGTAGGCGGTCCGGCGGGTGTCGTTGGACAGCCCCACCACCGCCCAGACCTCGGTGTCGGTGAGCATGCGGCGAATGGTGTCGTCGTCTCCGAAGCGCATACCTGCATAACCGCCCATGCCACCCGGTTCATCCGGACCGCGGAAGGGCTTCTCGGCTCCCGGCAATGATGGCTACCGTTTCCCCGCATGGGGGCGAGAAGCGCGAGCCCCGGTGGAGGCGGGCGCATAGGATCTTCACGTGGAGAACGTGGAGCTTTCCCCGCTTCCGGCCGCCGGAGGACGGCTGGCCGGCGGGACGGGAGCCGGCGGTGAGTGACAAGCACGAGGTGACGCTGTCCGCCTCGGCCGAGCGGGACCTGTCGAAGCTGGCCGAGCTCACCCGCGGCGAGGTCCGCCGGTTCCTCGACGGTGCCCTGCGCGACGATCCGCGCAAGGCCGGCACTCCGATCCCCGGCGAGCAGGTCGGCATGCACGAGGCCAGCGGGCGGACCTGGCGGATCCTCTACCGGATCGACGCCAACACCTGTTCTGTGCGCGTCATGGTCGTCGCGCCGCGAGGAGCCCGCTCCCGGGTCGTGCCGACGATCGGCAACGCCCGCCCCGCCACCGGATGGCGCCGCGTCTGAACCTGTGGGAGCGGAGGCGGTCAGCGGTCACGAGACTCGTACGGTCAGTCAGGTAACGTTGACGCCGAAGTCCAGGGCGATCCCGCGCAACCCGGAGGCGTATCCCTGGCCGACGGCGCGGAACTTCCACTCCCCACCGTAGCGGTACAGCTCGCCGAAAATCATCGCCGTCTCCGTGGAGGCATCCTCGGTGAGGTCGTAACGGGCCACCTCCGCGCCGTTCGTCGCGTCCGTCACCCGGATGAACGCGTTACGGATCTGGCCAAAGGCCTGCCGACGCGAGTCGGCATCGTAGATGGACACGGTGAACACGACCTTCGCCGCCTGCGGGGTCAGCGTCCGCAGGTCGACGTTGATCTGCTCGTCGTCACCGCCGCCGCCACCGACCAGGTTGTCACCCAGGTGCTTCACCGCACCGTCCGGACTCACCAGATTGTTGAAGAACACGAAATAGCCGTCGGAAAGGACCCGGCCGGCGTCATTCACAATGATCGCGCTGGCGTCGAGGTCGTAGGCGGCACCGGTGGTCTGCCGCACCTGCCACCCCAGGCTCACCGTCACCGCAGTGAGGTTGAGGACGACCTTGCTCAGCGAGACATTGCCGCCCTTGGACAGCGACACGGAGGTCATATCCTCACCCTAATACCAATGGTCCCCGCCCTGCCGACCGGCGGGCCCTACGGCTCGATCAGGCGCCACCGGTCTGGTGTTCCCGGCTCGGAACGCGCCGCGCCGGTTGCCTCCAGCGTCGCGAGATACGACGTCGTGTCCATCACGGCGTTCTGCAGCGCCACCCCCCGCAGGTTCCGGAACGGCCGATGCCAGGTCACGTACCCGGCGACGTCCCAGACCCGCGAGGCACCCGCGCGCAGTCCCTCGACGACCTCGGACAGCCGGCCGGCGTGATGCGCGTCGAGCTCCGCGAGCCGGCGCTCCAGCCCGGTGAACCGGTGCTCGTGCGCCGGCAGCACCTCCTCGGCAGGCAGGCCCCGCAGCCGGGCCAGCGAGCGCAGGTAGTCGCCCAGCGGATCAGGAGCAGCCTCCTCCGGCGCGGGTACCCCGACCGCTGTCGAGGGCAGAACGTGGTCCCCGGAGAACAGCAGCCGGTTGGTCGGCTCCCAGAAGCAGAGGTGTCCCGGCGAATGGCCCGGTGTCCACAGTGCGGTGAGATCCCAGCCCGGGATGTCCGGCCGGTCGCCGTCCTCGATGAGGATATCGGGTCGCGGCAGGCCCCGGGCCGGCTGCTGGTAGCCCGCCAGCAGGCGCTCGGTCATCTCGGCGGGCGCCCCAGCCCGGGTCATCAGCTCGGAGATCCGGTCAGCGTAACCATGTTCGAAGTGCCGGAGCATCGCCTCGTCCAGGGGATGCAACGAGACCCACGCCCCGGATGCCTCCCGGATCCGGGGCGCCAGGCCATAGTGGTCCAGGTGCGCATGGGTCACCACGACGCCCTGCACGTCGGCCACCGACATCCTGATCATCGCCAGTCCGGCCTGCAACGCGTCGAACGCCTCGTCGAAGTCCCAGCCGGCGTCCATCAGGAACGGGCCCGTGGAAGTCTCGAAGACGTACACGAACACGTGCGCCGGTTTGGCCCAGGGCAGCGGGACGGGGATACTCCACAATCCCGGACGCACCTGCTCGACCGGCGGCAGGGGTCGACGCCACCGCGCGGCACCGTCCCGACCGGCCCGCTCCACGGCCGGCTGCGGCCCGGTCTGACGCGGCACACCGACATCCCCGAGAGCAGCGTCCACGACCTCACCCACCCGTTTTCTCCGGCGCCCGGCGGCGCGTGCATCGCGTACCGCGGCGCCCCGGACCTGCAACACCCGTCTCTGGGCCTGCGCCACCCGTCTTTGGATGATGCCGCGCCCCTGATCGTTCCCCATCCGCGACGAATGGTCGTCGCGATGATACCTTCACCACCCGACGAAACCTTGGCGCGTCCTGGCCAATCTGTCGTGCTATACCGTGCCGTCCGGTACCCCCCGAACCGGGCGGCACCATACTTTCCCACCGCCACCGCTGCCACCACCGCCACCACCGCGCCGATCAGGAGGGGCAGGGCAGAACGGTGAGGGATCCCGGTGCCCGGGAACGCCGCCCGTCGAGATCGGTCACCGTAGCCGTGTAGGTGATTGCCCCGGCCACACGGGTCGGGCCCACCGGGCCGGACCACGTCGACCGGTTACCCGTCGCCCGGTCAAGGACCAGACCAGCGACACACTCGCCCTGCCTCCGTCGGGGAGGCTCACCACGAGCTCCACGGCGAAGATGCCGGTCGCGTCGACGACGGACACCGTCACCGTGGACACCGCTGCCGGGGACGCGGTTGCCGGGGACGCGGTCGACCTGGCGGCCAGCGCGCAGCCGGACGGGTACAGCGTCGTCGGCGCCGCAACCATCGATACCACCTGTGGCGAGCCGTCGACCCTGGCGATGACCCGCACGTCGCCCCCGCCGCCCCCTCGCGGGGCCTGATCGGAACGGTCACGTCGATCGGTCCGGACGGTGCCGCCGCCCGGTCAAGAGTGATCACCAGGTGGACGACGGCCCCCGGATCGATCCGCGACCGGCCGGGCATCACGATGAGCCAGGACGGGCTGGCGCCGATCACGACGTCGACCGGCGCCGTGCCCTCGCCACGCAGGTCAAGCCGCCAGACGGAGTCGACGTCACCCAGGTCGGCCCTGGTCGAGCTCAGGCCGAGGGCCGGGCCGGAGGGCCGCGGAGCGACCGGGACGGCCGGTGACCCAGGCGGCGGTCCGGTCCGCGGTCTCGCGGCGGTCGGGGCGACCCGCGGCGGAACCGACCCGAGGCCGGCACTCGGGGAGGCCACGGGCGCGGTGGGAAGGGCTGGACCGGCACCCGGCCGAGCAGTGACCGGGGCTGCCGTCACGTCCGCCGGCCCGTCCTCGTCACCGGGCACGGGTGCCGGCGGTGCGACCGGCGCACCCGGCCTGCCTCCGGCAGGAACCCGCACGATGGTCGCCGGCCATCCGCCCACGCACAACCACCAGACCCGCAACGATGACGACCAACGCAACCACTACAGCAATGATGCGTCCCCACCGGATCGGCAGGATCCGACCTGAACGCCCCCAGGGAGAACGGTGACGTCCCGGCGATCCCGGGCCCCCGCACCATCATGCGTCATCATGACAAGATTAAGCCGACGGATTCTCGCTAGGGGACCAATTCGCTCGTTTCCGTCACGAAGTACGCTGAGATCTCTCTCGACCCTCGGGCCGAGGCGGGATGCCCCGATTCTCCCCGTTACTCCCGTTGTCCCCGTTACTCCCGTTGTCGCCGGCCTCCCGGCTCTCCCCGGTCCGCCGGCTGCGGAGCCGGCCGGGCGGCCCGCCCCGCAGCCGGCGCCCCCACCAGACCCACCATGCCAACGTCTGGGTCACCAGCGCGAAGCCGAACAGCAGATCCTCGACCGGAGCGTGTGCGATCCGCGGGCCGAGGATCCGGCGGGGGTCGTAGACGACGACGCCGAACCCGGTGAGGATCCCGTTGGAGATCAACTGGAACAATGCGATGATCGCGTAGGAAGTCCAGAAAACCCGCCGGGTCAGCAGCCGGGTCCGCAGGACCCACAGGTCCATCGCGATCGCCAGCGCGACCCCGACGACCGCTAGGGCCGTGTAGCTCACGGCCGATCACCATCGGGAGTCCCACCGGAACGCGTCGCGCTCGGATGGGCGGGCTCGGTCGCCGACGTCCCAGCCCCGCACCGCGCGCACGGCCTCCAGCGTCAGGATCGCGCACATCGGCACCACGACGAAGAACAGCAGCTCCTCCAGGGGAAGGCTCCCCGGAAGCAGGACCCCGGTGATGCGGCGCCGGTCGAAGCTCCAGTGCCCCGCGGAGACGGCGAACAGGTCCTAGGCAACGAAGATCACGATGACGGGGGCGAGGGTCAGCAGCAGCCGAACCGGCCGGGCGTACACCCGGGTGCCCAGAAACACCTCGAGCGGCGCCGTTCCGAGCAGGCATCCCGCCAGGACCGCGAGGTAGCTCAGATGGCGCATCGGTGGCTGGGGCGGAGGCTCGGACGGCGCATCGACAACTCTCAGACGGCTCTCAGACAGCGCGCAGACGCCGAGCGAGGGCAACGGCGCTCGCGGCCGGATCCTCGGCCCCGGTGAGGCCCCGCACGACCACCACGCGGCGCGCTCCCGTCGCGAGGATCTCATCCAGAGTATCCGGACCGACGCCACCGGTGACGAACCACGGCTTCACGCCCGGGACGAACGGAGGAGCGTGCCGCGCGGCCAGCCGGGGCAGGCCCAGGCCGACCGGCGGCCGGCCCTCCTTGGTGGGCGTGGCGTGCACCGGCCCCACGCACACGTAGTCGACGTCGGGGTCGGCGAGCGCCGCGAGGAACTGGTCGGGATCGTGCGTCGACTGTCCGATCAGCACGTCCGGGCTCACCAGGCGCCGGGCGAACCGCGGCGGGATATCGCCCTGACCGGCGTGCAGGATGTCGACCCCGGCGAAGGCGGCGAGGTCGGCACGGTCATTCGCGCTGACCAGCACTCCCCTGGCGCCAGCGACGGCCTGCACCCGCCGCAGCCCGCCGAGCTCCTCGTCCCATTCGAGCCCCTTCTCCCGGAGCTGGATCAGATCGACCCCGGGGGCCTCGGGCGTGCCGACCACGGCGCTCAGGAAGGCGTCGAACTCGGCCCGACGCGGCGTGCACAGGTACAGGCGGGCGTCGGCCAGCCGCCGCAACCGGTCCGCCCGGGCCGGCCCACCGGCGCGCGGCGACGATCCCTCAACCTCCGGCGACAGCACGCACGATCTCCAGGATGTCGCCGTCGGCGAGCCGGACGGCGGGCATCTCGGACGGCGTCAGCGCCACGCCATTGTGCTCGACCACCACCGAACCGGACGGCAGGCCCAGCTCGGCGAGCAGGTCGGGCAGCGGCTGGCCACTCGGGATGCCCCGCGGCGCACCATTGACGACGACCCGCGCCCGGGCGAGCGGCTCCAGGTGCGCACGCGGGTGCGAGTGCGAGTGCAGCGGACGATCGACCATTTTTCGACCCTACGGGAGCAGCGCCCGCCGTGCGGGCGGTGGGTACGGCCGGGACCGGGCCGGGGCTAGAAGGCCGACGCCTGGGCCCGCCGTTTGACCTCCTTGCCACGGTTCTCGATGAGTGCCTGCATGGGGGTGCCCGGCAGGCTCGGATCCTCCCGGAAGATCCAGTCGAGCGCCTCCTCATCGGTGAACCCCGCGTCGGCCAGCACCGTGAGCAATCCGGACAGCCCCTTGACGACGGCGCCGTCCCGGATGAAATCGGCAGGCACCCGCAGGACGCCCCCCTCCCGCTGGGCCAGCAGCGTCCGGTCGCGCACCATCTGCCGGACACGGGTCACGGGAACCTGCAGCTGATCGGCGACGTCAGGCAGGGTCAGCCAGTCCATGGTCAAGAGTAAACACCCAAGTCTCGATGGCGTCGTACGGTGCCGGCGCGGCCGCGGACGTTGGCCGCGCCCCTCGGCGACCGGATGACCAGGCAGTTCCCGGCCGGGACAGTCCGGCCGGAACGGGTCAGAGCGGAGCCACCTGGGCGCCGCCCGCGGCCGCCGAGCGCACCGCCGCCTCCAGCACCGCGACCACCGGACGGGCGGTCTCCACGCCGTAGCCGGACAGCGGCCAGCCCGAGACGAGACAGTCCGCCAAGTCCCGGTGAAACATACTGCCCGAGGTGGGTGCCAGCGGGATGTGGCTGCGCACCCCGTCATGGGTGATCAGCATGAGCGACGCCGCCTCCGCCTCGAGCATCTCGGCCTCGGACCGGCGACCGGCGTGCCGTCCCAACCGCGGCACCAGCTTCCCCTCCCCGTCCCGGAAAGCCCCGCCGTCCCGGGAAGCCCCGCCGTCCAAGATCAGCGATCCGGTGGACCCGAGCACCTCGAACCGCGGGCGCCGGGCCACCGTCAGATCGGAGACCGTGACCTGCGCCTCGGCCCCGCTCGCGAAACGCAGCAGCAGCCGGCTGTGGTCAGCGTTGCTGACGTGGTGCCAGACCCGCTTGACGGTGGACGCGCTGACCCATTCGACGGGCTCGTCGACGAGGGCGAGGATCTGGTCGACGCAGGCGCTGCCCCGGTCATGGAGCTGCCCACCACTGATCCGCTCGTCGTCGTGCCAGGTGCCGGCCGGCCGGCGGAACCCGCCCCGGTGGGCGTCCAGCCGCAGCGGCTCGCCGACGGCGCCGCGGTGCACGACGGCGCGGACCGCCCGGTAGCCCGGGTCGTCCCGACCCTCCGGATACACCGCGAGCACCAGGGACCGGGCCTCCGCAAGCTGGTCGGCGTCCGGGGTCGACAGGCAGAGCGGGGCGTGCACGACGACGTGTTTGCCGGCCTCCAGCGCACGACCGGCCCATTCGAGCCGGGTGTGGGTCGGTGTGGCCACGATGACGACCCCGAGATCGGGATCGTTGACCAGGTCGTCCGGGTCGTCAACGCGGCGCGGCGGGCGACCCGCCGCGTGCGCCGGGAGCCGGCCGGCACCGCCGTCACAGAGGGCGGCGAGTTCCAGACCCTCGGTCGCGTCCACCGCCGAGTGGTGCGTCCCGGTGGTGTCCGGGGTGCCCAGCAGCCCGACCCTGGCCGGCGCGGCGTCGAGCACGCCGAGGCAGTGCCGCAGCCAACGTCCCACAAGCCGGTGGTAGGCGGGATCGGCGAGCACGGCGGGACCGGTACCCAGGGTGAATATGCCGAGGCCCGTGGAGGGCCGCCAGGTGCAGACGGGATGCTCGCCCATCTCGTGCCGGACCAGGAGCAGCCGCTCCACGTCGTCGGCAATCTTGTCGGGGATGATCCAGCTTTCCCGGGGGCGGAAGTCCGCGGACCGGGCCATGACCGCGCCGCCCTGCGGCCCGACGGTCAACCGCAGGCCGTAGGGCGCGGTGGTCCGCCCCGGGATGAGACCGGACGCCTCGATGAGCAGACTTCTCGGCGGCAGCGCCCGCATGGTCGGCCCGGCGAGCAGGACCGGGACGGTCTGCCGGGCCCGGTCCAGCAACTCCTGCTCGACGTGGTCGAGCGGACGGTCGATGAGCACGAGAAGCGCGTCGGCCGACCGTGCCGAGGTCGGGCCGAGACCCGCTGCCCGCAAATGGTCGCCGAGCGCGTTCACACCGGCCAGGTTCGACACCAGGTGAATGCGAGGCACGTCTCCGCACTCTAGTGACCGTTCCTGACGTTCCGGCGATTGGGGTCGCCAAACAAGGATCCGCACAAGGATGCGCACATAACGCAATGGCCGGCAGGGGCACCAATGATCCTGATATCCAGAAATCCCGCCATCCGGCCGACCGGAACGCCGGGAACGCCGGGAACGCCGGGAAAACCCGGAACACCGGGAACGCCGGGAACGCCGGGCCGTCACCGGGCGTCATCGACTTGCCGCGGCCAGTTCCTTCATCGACACGGAGATATCGGCGAAATGCTCCCGATCCGGGATACCGTCGGCCGCCATCAACCGGCGACCGGCGACCATGTCCATCGGGCGCCCCACGGTGACCAGCGCTTCGAGACGGCCGTCCCGGGCGAACCACCCGGCCGACCAGCCGGGCGGACGCCCGCCGCCGGGCGGCACGACGACGCCCGGATCGCCCCGGAACACCAGGTCGGCCTCCGCCGAGGGCAGTCCCGCGAACTGCACCATGCGGCCGAACTGTTCCGACCAGAAATAGGGCACCGGGTCGTAGACGGCCTCCCCGCCGAGCAGCGTGGTGACCGCGACCGCGGGCGACTGCTGGGCGCAGTCCCAGTGCTCGACCCGCAGCCGCCGCCCGTAGCGACGCGACCACCAGGCGGCACAGTCACCGACCGCGACCACCGGCGGCGGGTCGCCGTCGGCATCGTCGGCACCATGGGCCCACTGGGCGGCGAGATGCTCGTCGACCACAACTCCCCGGTCGAGGGCGAGCCCGGAACCGGCGAGCCAGGCGATACCGGGCCGCACCCCGACGCCGACGACGACCTCGTCCGCGATCAGCTCCTCACCGCCGGCCAGCACCAGCCCGTCGGAGGTGACCCGCTCCACGGCCGTAGCCAGGCGCAGGGTGACCCCGGCCCGGGCGTACCACGCGATCGTGCACCGGCCCACCTGCGCGCCGAGCGCGGCGAACAGCGGCGAGGCGGCCGCCTCCACGACGGTGACCTCGGCACCGATCGCTGCCGCCGCCGTGGCGACCTCCGCGCCGATCCAGCCGGCACCGACGATGACGAGCCGGACGCCGGGGCGCAGAGCGTCACGCAGGCGCCGAGCGTCGTCAATGGAACGCAGGACCCGCTGCGGGCCGTCGCCCGGCAGGGTTACCGGCTCAGCTCCCGTCGCCAGCACCAGGCCGTCGTAGTCCAGCGGCCCCGTGTCGGTCTCCACGGTGCCCGGTCGCAGGCCGGTCGCCCGCCGCCCGAGGCACACCTCGACCCCGTCGAGGTCGAAGGGCAACGTCGTGTCGTCGATACGGCCGGAGAGCACGGCCTTGGACAGGGGCGGACGATCGTAGGGCCGGTGCGGCTCCGCCCCGAGCAGGATCACCTCTCCCGCGAAACCACGTGCGCGCACCTCGGCGGCGGCCCGGCCCCCCGCCATTCCCGCGCCCACGACGACTATTCGCTGCATTCGAGCAGACTATCGATGACCCGCGACGCCGGGCCGCCGTCACCGCACCGGGTCGACGAGCGGAAAGGCGTCCTTCCACACCGGCTCGTACCCGGCTTCGGCGAGCATCGCGGCGATCTGTGCCGGCGAACGCTCGTCGGAGATCGAGAACTGTTCCTGGGCCGTGCCGGGCGTGGTGTAGCCGCCGGGTTCGGTGGAGGAACCGGCGCTCATGGTGGTCACGGCGATGCGGACGAGCCCGTCGCGCAGCACCGCCGGCTCCCGGGTCGACAGCGACAGCGACAGGTCCGGCTCGAACAGGCGCAGGGCCGCGTACGCCTGGACGAACTCCGCGTCACCGACGACGACCGGCGGGAACCCGCTGGCACTCGGCTTGATGCGCGGCAGCGCGATCGAGACCTCGGTCCGCCAGTAGCGACGGGAGAGAAAGGATGCGTGCGCGGCCAGCGCGAGCACGTCAGCGCGCCAGTCCGGGGCGAGCCCGAGCAGCGCGCCGATCCCGAGCCGGCGCGCCCCGGCCCGGGCGGCCCGTTCGAACGAGGACAGCCGCCGGTCGTAGTCACGCTTCCAGCCGGCGACATGCACCTCGGCGTAGCGGGCCCGGTCGTAGGTCTCCTGGTAATGGACGACTCCCTCCAACCCGGCACGCACCAGCCGGGCATAGGTGTCGTCCGACCAGGTCTGGGTCTCGATGCTGATCGAGGGGAACATCGGCCGCAGCCGCTCGACCACCGCGACGAGGTAGTCGGCCGACACCTCGACGCGATGCTCGCCGGAGACGAGCAGCAGATGACGGAACCCCCGGTCGGCCAGCAGGCGTCCCTCCACTACCACCTCCTCGATACCCAGCGTGCGGCGCACCACCGGCAGGCCCTTGGCGAAGCCGCAGTAGGTGCAGGACGACAGGCAGGCGTTCGACACGTACATCGGGGCGAACAGCCGGACCGCCCGACCGAACCGGAGCAGGGTCGCCTCCCGGGCGGCAATCGCCAGCTCCTCCAACCGGGCGGTGGCCGCGGGTGAGAGCAGGATCGCCAGCTCCGCGAGACCGATCCGGGGGGTGGCTGACCCGCCGGATCCGGGCCGAACCCGCCGCAGCACCGTGCCCACCTCGGCGGACGTGGCCCGCCGCGACATCGCGGACAGCCCGGCCAGGTCGTGACCGGCAAGTTCACGCGCGAACTCCCCTGGCGGGGCGCTCACCTGGACGCCTCGCCCACCACCGCCGCCGGCACGGGTACCGGGGACGCCGAGGGCGCGAGCGACGCCGGTGACGGGTGGGCGCCGAGGAACCCGGTGAGCGGGGAGGAGGCGGACGCCACCGTGGCCGGGCCGGCGGCCCCTCGGCCGGCCAGGAAACCCAGCCGGCCGGCGGCGGTGGCGAGCGCGAAGGCCCGCGCCATGCGCGCCGGATCGGCGGCCACCGCGATGGCGGTGTTGACCAGCACCGCGGCCGCGCCGATCTCCATCGCCTCGGCCGCGTCCGAGGGCACCCCGAGCCCGGCGTCCACCACCACCGGCACCCCGGCGCTCGCCACGATTGCCTCGATCGCGTCCCGGGTGCGCAGCCCGCGGTTCGAGCCGATCCAGCTGCCCAGCGGCATCACGGTGGCGCAGCCGACCTCCTCCAGCCGGCGGGCCAGCACCGGATCGGCCGAACAATAGGGCAGAACCGTGAAGCCGTCGGCCACCATGAGCTCGGCGGCGCGCAGGGTCTCCACCGGATCCGGCGCCAGGGTGCGCGGATCCGGGGTGACCTCCAGCTTGACCAGACCGGTGCCCGTCGCCGCCCGCCCGAGGCGGGCCAGCCGCAGCGCCTCGGCCGCGTCCACCGCTCCCGAGGTGTTGGGCAGCAGGGTCATCGACCGCGGGATGAAGTCGAGAATGTCGCCGTCACCGATCCGGCCGATGTCGACCCGGCGCAGCGCCACGGTGACGATAGTGGCACCGGAGGCGACGAGGCTGTCCCGCATCACCTGGTGACTCGCGAACTTCCCGGTGCCGATCAGCAGCCGGCTGCCGTAGGACCGCCCGGCGATGACGAGATCGTCCGCCCCCGCGGCACCGTGCCCGGCCTCACCACCGCCCCC
>NZ_CDWTMO010000039.1:0-25630 GCF_977946435.1 Frankia sp. CgKIO3
CCCCCACACCGGCCACGACCCGGGGATCCGGCCCGACCAGGTCGACGCCGTCGGGAAGCAGCGTCTGCAGCACCTCGATGCCGTCCGGTCGGATGCCGTCCCTGGCCGCCCGCACCTGCGCCCACCCGGAGCGCGCGGCGACGTGTTCAGCCCCCGGCGCAGGTCCGTCGGACCCGGTTCGGGTGTCCGGATCGTCGGGCGGGACGGGGAGGGTGGTCTCGTCGTCGGCTTGTGACGGGCCGCCGTCCGATCCGTCTGCCAGGTCGCCTCCGTCTGCCAGATCGCCCGATCCGCCCGGAGTGGTTTGGCCGCCCGGGCTGGTCCGGGTACCTGGACCAGCCCGGCTCTCCCGATCTGGTAGACCCGCCAGGCCGGTCAGAGCCCGCCGCAGCCACGCCTGGACCGCCCTGGGCGCCGCCGCCGCGTCGACCAGCCCGGCGGCGTACGCCGAGCCTGCGGTGTAGCTGCCCGGAGACGGGGCGGTGCCGGTGACCGCCGCGACCACCCGAGGCCCGGCGAAGCCGACCGTCGCCCCGCGTACCGCGCACCGAAGGTCCGCGCGGGAGCCGATCGTCACCCAGACACCACCGGTGGTGGGCTGGTCCGCGACGGCGATGTGACCGACCCCCGCCGCGTCCAGCGCGGCGAGCGCCAGTGCGGCTCGGGGCAGTCCGACGAGTCCGGCGACCCCTTCCTGCAAGCGGGTGCCACCGCTGCGCAGGAACGACACCAGGGGACGGCGGCTGGCTGCGGCCGCGGTGGCGGCCTCGGCGAACCCACGTGCGTCCCGCTCGCCAAAGCTTCCCCCGTAAACCGTGAAATCCCAGACCGCGACCACGGCAGGAATGCCGGCCACCGCGCCCTCGCCCCAGCGCAGAGCCGGTCGACCGTCGTAGTCGGGCCAGCCCAGTCGGTTGACGGCCGCGGCCGTGGCGGGCCGCAGGGTGATGCCTGCGAGCAGGGCGGCGCGCCAGTCGGCGGTCGTCTCCTGGCCCGGCCGGGTGTCGCTGTCCACGCCTGCATTTTCGCGCCCGGGGCCGACCGGATGCCCGTCGTCGCGGCCATGGTGTCGTGGAACGGTGTCGTGGAACACGGACGGGCACTCCCCGCCGGCGGGTGGCCGGCGGGTGCTCGCGGGCCCGCACGCCTGCGACGCACCGCGCCTTCGGCCGATGGCGGCCGGGGACATACTCTTTCACCCACAGCCCCCTGGGCGGATGGGAACCCGGATCGAACCTGCTACACCGGTGCAGCGAGGGGCGCAGCGAAGGGAGCGATGCTCACACCGCTGATGGAGGACGATCCTCGCCAAATCGGCCCGTACCGTCTGCAGAACCGGATCGGTGCCGGCGGGATGGGGACCGTGTATCTCGGTTTCGCCCCGGATCGGCGTCCCGTTGCGGTGAAGGTCGCTGCCGAGGATCTCGCCGAGGACGAGGAGTTCCGCAGCCGCTTCGAACGTGAGGTGCGGGCGGCGCTGCGCGTGCGAGGCACGGCGGTGGCCGCCGTGCTCGACGCCGACACCGAGGCCGCGGCGCCGTGGATGGTCACCGAGTACGTCGAGGGGACCAGCCTGGCCGAGGCCGTCCGGGCCCGCGGTCGGCTGGAGGACCACCTCGTCCGGGGTCTCGCCGTCGGCCTCGCCGACGCGCTGGTCGCCATCCACGCCGCCGGTGTCGTCCATCGTGATCTCAAGCCGTCCAACATCCTGCTGGCCTGGGACGGGCCCAAGGTGATCGACTTCGGGGTCGCGCACCTGACCGACAGCGCCACGCTGACCCGCACCGGTCATGTGATCGGCACGTTGGCCTGGATGTCACCGGAACAGATGCGCGGCGAGCCGTCGGACGCCTCAGCGGACGTCTTTGCCTGGGCGAGCTGCATGACGTACGCGGCGACGGGGTGGCATCCCTTCCATGCCGAGACGCCGGACCTGCTTGCCGTCCGGGTACAGCGGGACTCTCCCGATCTCCACGCGCTCCCCGGATACCTGCTCAACCTGGTCGCGAGGGCGCTGTCCAAGGCCCCGCGGGAGCGGCCGGACGCCGCCTCGCTGCTGGCCGCGCTGGTAGGCCGGGAGGTGCGTGGGGTCACCGAGGCCGACCCGTCCGGTGGCTGGGCGCCGGACGTGCAGGGACCGGGCCCGGCACCCGGCCTGTGGCCGGTCGGACCGCCGCCACCCGCGTCGGCCTTTCGGCCCGCCGTGCTATTATCCCCCGCGGCACCGCCGCGACCGGTCTCCCCGCCACCGTCGGGAGCGGTTTTCCCGGGGAAGTGGGCGGATCAGGCGCCCGCGGAGCGTCGGGGCGCGACCGCCGCCGCGGACGTGGCGTCCGATCCGGGACGGTCGGAGGTGACCTATCGCCCCAGCGACCCGACTCCGCCGGCGCGTCCTCCCGATCCGTCGGCCTTCCCGCCAGCGGGTCGACCGGCTGCGCTGCGGGTCGGGCTGTGGACCGACGCTCGGCGGGCCGAGGCGCCGCGGCGCCGGCACTGGAACAGCGGCGCGATGCTGTCGGTTCTCTTGGCGGTACTCTGGATCTTCGGGATTGGCAGTGCCGCGGCTGTCGTAGTGGGACTGGTTGCGCGGGTTCGGATCCGCCGCCGGGATAAGCGTGGCGCCACGGTGGCGGCCGTCGGTATCGGCCTGGGTTGGCTCGGGATCGGACTAACGATGATCTTGATTGTCGTTATCCTGAAATTCTTCTGACTGGTCCGGAGGGGCTGGCCACGATCGGTGTTTCTTCCGTGTGATTTCCGACATAATGAGGGTCTTAACTTTCGTGACGTCGGACACGGGACGGCGTAGGGCAGGTCCCGTCGGTCACGCTCAGCGGCTCCCGGCGGACCCGCGCTCTGAGGACGGTGGGGCGGAAGCCGCCCTCGGCACGGTGGGTGTCCACACTCATTTGTCCTGTATCTGTCCTGTATCGACCTGCCGGGGCCCCGGACCGAGTCGAGGGATGCGCCGGATCGGCCCGTTCGATTCCACCCGTGGGCCGCCGGCGACGGCGGTGTGGTGCACAGCGCGTGGCGCGCGCTGTAACGCCCTCGTCAGTAGGCTCGCAGGCGTTCTGTGCAGCTCTACGTATCCCAACCCGTAACGACCGCATCCGACTGGACGGACCGTGGATCTTTTCGAATACCAGGCGAAGAAGCTGTTCGCCGAACATGGCGTACCGGTGCCCACCGGGAAGACCGCGACCACCCCCGAGGAGGCCCGCGCGATCGCCACCGAGCTCGGTGGCAAGGTCGTCGTCAAGGCGCAGGTCAAGACCGGAGGCCGGGGCAAGGCCGGTGGCGTCAAGGTAGCCGACGGGCCGGATGACGCCTTCGCGAAGGCGACAGCGATCCTCGGCATGGACATCAAGGGCCACACGGTCCACTCGGTGCTCGTCGAGGAAGCCAGCAACATCGCCGAGGAGTACTACGCATCCTTCCTGCTGGACCGGGCGAACCGCACCTTCCTCGCCATGGCCTCCCGGGAGGGCGGCATGGAGATCGAGGAGGTGGCGGCGACCAAGCCGGAGGCGCTGGCCCGGATCGCGATCGACCCGCTCAGGGGAGTCGACGCGGCCAAGGCGCGCGAGATCGCGGTCACGGCGAAGCTGCCCGAGGCGGCTCTGGACGGCGCGAGCGAGCTGCTGGCCAAGCTCTGGACCGTGTTCCTCAAGTCGGACGCCACCCTCGTCGAAGTCAACCCGCTGATCCTCACCGGTGACGGCCGGGTCGTCGCCCTCGACGGCAAGGTCAGCTTGGACGACAACGCCGACTTCCGCCACCCGGAGCACGAGGCGTTCGTCGACGTGGCCGCGGTCGACCCGCTGGAGCAGAAGGCCAAGGAGAAGGGCCTCAACTACGTCAAGCTCGAGGGTGAGGTCGGGATCATCGGAAACGGTGCCGGCCTGGTCATGTCCACCCTCGACGTGGTGACCTACGCCGGGGAGGAGTTCGGCGGCAAGCGCCCGGCGAACTTCCTCGACATCGGCGGCGGCGCGTCCGCCGAGGTCATGGCAAACGGTCTGTCGATCATCCTTGGTGACCCGGCGGTCAAGAGCGTCTTCGTCAACATCTTCGGTGGCATCACCTCCTGCGACGCGGTGGCCAACGGCATCGTGCAGGCCCTGAAGATCGTCGGCGACGTCAGCACCCCGCTGGTGGTGCGCCTCGACGGTAACAACGCCGAGGAGGGCCGCCGCATCCTGGCCGAGGCGAACCTGCCGGTGGTCAAGCCGGTCGACACGATGGACGGCGCGGCGAAGCTCGCCGCCGAGCTCGCCGCGGCCGCGGCCTGACCTGGGCGAAGGGGATTGCGAACCGATGGCTATCTGGCTTGACGAGAACAGCCGGGTGGTGGTGCAGGGCATCACCGGCTCGGAGGGCAGCAAGCACACCCGCCGCATGCTCGCCGCGGGCACGAACGTCGTCGCCGGCGTGAACGCGCGCAAGGTGGGCCAGCAGGTCGAGGGCGTGCCGGTGTTCGGCTCCGTCGCCGATGCGATGGCGCAGACCGGCGCCAACGCCTCGGTGATCTTCGTTCCGCCCGCGTTCACCAAGGACGCGGCGATCGAGGCGATCGACGCGGCGATCCCGCTCGCGGTGGTCATCACCGAGGGCGTGCCGATCCACGACACGACCGAGTTCTTCGCCTACTCCCAGTACAAGGCGACGACGCGGATCATCGGGCCGAACTGCCCGGGTATCGCGAGCCCCGGTCTGTCCAATGCCGGCATCATCCCGGCCGACATCACCCCCGGCGGGCGCATCGGCCTGGTCAGCAAGAGCGGCACGCTGACCTACCAGATGATGTACGAGCTGCGGGAGTTCGGCTTCTCCACCTGCGTCGGCATCGGTGGCGACCCGGTCATCGGCACCACGCACATCGACGCGCTCGACGCCTTCCAGGCCGATCCGAACACCGACGCGATCGTGATGATCGGTGAGATCGGCGGCGACGCCGAGGAGCGGGCCGCGGCGCACATCGAAGAGCACGTGACCAAGCCGGTCGTCGGCTACGTGGCCGGCTTCACCGCGCCGGAGGGCAAGACGATGGGCCACGCGGGCGCCATCGTGTCCGGTTCGTCCGGTACCGCGCAGGCCAAGAAAGAAGCCCTGGAGAAGGCCGGCGTCCGGGTTGGCAAGACCCCGTCGGAGACCGCCCGGCTGATGGCTGACATCATGCGGTCGTTGTAGGCCTGTCCCGATGATGAGCCCCGCGTCCCGCGGGGGCTCATCATCGGGACAGGTAGGGGTCTTGGCCGCGGGGCTTCGGGGACGGACGTCTTCCCTTCGCTTCCGACGGTTGCAAGACTTCTGCATCGGTGCATCGACGGCTCTCGTCTCCGCACCGACCGACCAGACGAAGTGGGGTTGCCGTCGTGGCACAGATCGGCGGTCGTAGCGTCGCCACCAACGACATCGGGGTGGTCGTCTCTGGGGCGGTCACGTTCATCGTGAGCTTCCTGCCGTGGTATTCGGTGAGCCTGGGGTTTTTCGGCCGCTCGGCGGAGGCTCACAAAAACGCCTGGGGGCTCGGGTTCAACTCCTGGTTCCCGGTGTTCCTGGTGGTCGTGGTCGCCGGTCTGGTGACGGCGCGCGTCGCCGCCAACGTCCGCATCCCGGACGTTGGTCCGGTCTCGATCCTGTGGATACTGCCGGCCGTCTCGGCGTTCGCCGTCCTTCTGCTGTTGATCAGATGGATCCGGTTCCCCGACGTGCCGAGCGGGGTGGACGCCGGGCCGAGTTTCGGGTTCTACCTCGCCTTGCTGCTGACGATCGTGCAGACCGTCTTCGGTGTGCTCACGGCGCTGGCGAGCGGAGCGCCCATTCCCGGCCGTCCGGGTGCCCGTCCCACCGGGCCCGGTCAGCCGGGCGCCTGGCCTCCGTATGGTGGTCAGCAGCCGCCCTACGGTCAGCCCTACGGCCAGCAGCCCACTCCCGGTTACGGCCAGCCGCCCACGGGGTACGGGCAGCCGTCGCAGGGTCAGGCTCAGTCGCCCCCAGGTTATGGCCAGCAGCCGCCTCCGCCGGGTGGTTACGGCCAGCAGGAGCCTCCTCCCGGTCGTTGATCCGATACGTGCCCGCCTCCATGCAGCCGCCCAGACTGCCGCGGCGCCTTGCCGATCGGATCTGGCAGCGGGGCGGACGACCCCTGGCGGAGGCGGTCGCCGCGTCGGCTGCGGGCCTGATATTCATCGAATTCGTCGTTCTGGTTGTGTGGGGAGCCGACACCGGCTCCTCCACCGGACCCGCCGCGGCTCTGCGCGTCGGAGCCGATCTGTGGCTTGCCGCTCACGGAACGACGCTGCGGCTCCCTGACGGGATCATCGCGTTCCGGCCATTGGGCCTCGCCCTCTTTCCGCTGGCCGCGACGCTGAGCGCGGCACATCGGCGGGCGAGCGCGGCACCGCTGCAGTCGCATGCCGTTCTCAACCGGACGCCCCTGGGCCGGGTGTCGCGGTTGCGGCCCGCCCGGCTCGGCGGAGGGCGCTCCGCCGCTTCGGTGGCGGACCTCGGGGACTCCCGCGGGGGCCGCTGCCGGTCGGATGGCGCCGTCGGGGTCCCTTGGCGGGCCGTGGCAGGCGACGTCATCGGCGTCGTGGGCGCCCAGACTCTCTTCGTCGTGGTCGTCGCGCTCATCGTGCGCACGCACTCGGTACGGCCGACCCCCGGTTCTGCGGCGCTGGGGACGGTCGCGTTCGGGATACCGGCCGCCCTGCTCGGCGCGCTGGCCGGCCGCCATCGGCTGCGCACGGCATGGCGGATGCTGCCCGTGATGCTGCGCGTCCCCCTGCTGTCCGGCGCGGCGGCGTTCATGGCGCTGCTGGCGGCCGCCGCGTTCGGGGTCGCGCTGGTGCTCGCGGCGACCGAGCCCGAGGTCGCCGCCGCCGAGCGCTCGCTCGACGTGGGCGTGCTCGGGGGTCTCGGGCTCACGGCGACCCAGCTTGCGCTGCTACCCAACCTGGTCCTCTGGGGTCTGTCCTACGCCCTCGGACCAGGATTTCGAACGGGTCCGGGTCTGGTCCGGGCGGATGTCGTCCGCCCGGCCGACCTGCCGGACCTCCCGGTGCTGGCGGCCCTTCCGCCGAGCGCGTTACCCAGGCCCGGGTGGCTTGTGCTGGCGCTGGTGCCCGTCGTGGCCGGCGTCGTGCTTACTGTCATGGTCCATCGGGCGAGCCTGGGACGCCGCTCCCGGGCTCGCATCCTGACCGTCCTGCTCGGGGCGGTGGTCTGCGGTGTCCTCGTGGGTCTGGCGGTCCAAGTGTCGATGGGACAGGTCGGGACCGTGACGGGTCAGGGTAACCACTATGGTCCCTCGTCCGGATGGCTGTGCGGCCTGATTGCCGGGGGGGAGACCGCGCTTGTCGGACTCCTGTTGATCGGCGGCATCGACCTGGCGGCCCGTCGGGCCGAGCGGCCGTTCGTCGCCGACGACGCGGCGGCGCCCTCCTGGTGGCGCAGGCTGCAACCGTCCGGCTCATGGTCGTCAGCCCGGCTGTCACGACGACACCCCTGACCGGCCTCGCGGCCCCGCTGCCGCGGCCTCCTCGAGGTCTGTGGGCCCGCAGCTCCCCGCCCGGCGGGGACCTTTCCCCGCCCGCTCCCTCCCCGCCTGCCCGGCACCCCGTCGGCCTCCGAAACTGTCTGCGCCGTCGGTTACCGTGACCGCACTGGATCATCTTCACGGAGGTCGTCGTGGCGGTCACGGTCGCCCGTATCCGGGCTGAAGCACTTCGCCTGCGGGAGCTGGGCTGGTCCTATCGCCGTATCGCCCGAAGACTGCAGACCCGCCATCACCTGAGCGCGCTCGTCGCGTTCCGCCTCGCGCACGGCTGGACGCAGGAGGAGGCCGCACGCCGCTGGAACGAGCGGTGGCCCGGTTCGGGGCCGGCCAAGACCGGTAAGACCTTCTCGTACTGGGAGAGCTGGCCGGCCAAGGGCGGCCGGGCGCCTTCCACACAGGTCCTGTCACGGCTGGCTGAGCTCTACCTGTGCCGGCCGAGTGATCTGCTGGACGGGCGGGACTACGGCGAGCTCGATGAGGGCTTCGAGGGAGGTGCGGGCCCCGCGGCCTCCGCCGGGTGCACCTGTGCAGCGGGCGGCACGGGTGGGGATGAGGAGGACGGGTGTGCGGGGCTGCGCTCGTTGGCTGACGGGCTGTCGTCTCCGGCGGCCTGCGAGGTCCCGTCCGCCCAGGCCATCGACGCGTGGCTGGCAGATCTCCTCGCCGGATGGGTTCCGGCGGCATGATCGGCAGCCCCGGGCTCAGGTGGCTGCCTGGCGGGCCGCGCCCGGCGGGCGCCGGTGCGCGCGTTTCCGGCGGGAAGCGGCGGAGCTGGTCGAGTCAGTACAGTCGGACCGGCCATTGTTCCGCCGCCGTCCGCAGATGGCGGTTGCGCAGCGGGCGGCTCGTCGTGTCGCCCGATTCTGCTTACGGAGTGTGTCTGTGTCTGCTCGTCTCGTCGTGCTCGCCTCGGGAGCGGGAACCACCCTGCAGGCGATCCTCGACGCAACCGCGGACCCCGGGTTCGGCGCGGCGGTCGTGGCGGTCGGCACCGACCGCTATGGCACCGGCGCGGAACGGCGGGCCCGGGCGTCGGGGGTCCCGGTGTTCATCGTTCGTCTCGAGGACCACGCGGACCGGGATGCCTTCAACGCCGCGACGGCCGGGCGGATCGCCGAGTTCGCGCCCGATCTGTTGGTCCTGGCGGGCTACATGAAGATTCTCAGTGCCCGGGTGATCGGCCGGTTCCGGACGATCAACACCCACCCGTCGCTGCTGCCCGCCTTCCCGGGAGCCACCGCGGTGCGTGACGCGTTGACCGCCGGGGTGAAGGTCAGCGGGGTAACGGTGCACTGGGTCGACGAAGGCGTTGACACCGGTCCAATCATCACTCAGCGGGCGGTGCCGGTTGAGCCAGGCGATACCGAGCAGACACTTCATGCACGGATCCAGAGCGTCGAGCGAGGACTGTTCGTCGCGACGATCGGCGAGATCGTGCGGGCCGGGAGCGGCGACTCGGCCCCGGCCGGACCTCGACGGGGCGAGCATGGGTCTCCCGCATCGGTAGAAGTTTGGATACAGGAGGAATCATGACGTCATCGGGCGAAGGTGTGGCCGGCGAGGGCGGGGCTATCCGCGGATCCGAGCCCGGCGAAGTGGTCCCCACCGGGCGGCGGCCGCTGCGACGGGCGCTTGTCAGCGTCTACGACAAGAGCGGGCTCGACGTCCTCGCGGAGGCGTTCCTCGTGGCCGACGTCGAGGTGGTCTCGACCGGTTCGACCGCCGACGTCCTGGCCCGTCACGGGCTGGCGGTCACACCGGTGAGCACCGTGACCGGCTTTCCGGAGGTGCTGGGCGGTCGCGTCAAGACGCTGCACCCCCACGTGCACGCCGGTCTGTTGGCCGATCTGCGTAACGCCGAGCACGCCGCGGCGCTGGCCGAACTCGACATCGCCCCGTTCGACCTGGTCGTCGTCAACCTGTATCCGTTCGCCGCGACGGTCGCCTCCGGTGCGAGCGAGGACGAGGTGATCGAGCAGATCGACATCGGCGGTCCGGCCATGATCCGCGCGGCGGCGAAGAACCATGCGTCGGTCGCCGTCGTCGTCACACCCGGCGACTACACCGAGTTGGCCGCCGCAGTCCGCGGATCCGGATATGATCTTCCCGCTCGCCGTCGGCTCGCCGCGAAGGCGTTCGCCCACACCGCGGCGTACGACATCGCCGTGTCTTCGTGGTTCGCCGGCGCCGTCGCGCCGGACAAGGTGGCGCGGGAGAGCGGATGGCCCGACGTGCTGTCCGCGCAGTGGCACCGTACGGAGGTCCTGCGTTACGGCGAGAACCCCCATCAGCGCGCCGCGCTCTACGTGGAGAGCGACGCCGGGGGTCGGCCCGGCCTCGCCTCGGCCCGTCAGCTGCACGGCAAGCAGATGTCCTACAACAACTACACCGACACCGACGCCGCCCGCCGAGCAGTGTTCGACTTCACCGAGCCCGCCGTGGCCGTGATCAAGCACGCCAACCCCTGCGGCATCGCGGTCGGCGCCACCATCGCCGAGGCCCACCGCAAGGCGCATGCCTGCGACCCGGTCTCCGCCTTCGGCGGGGTGATCGCGACCAACCGTCCGGTCTCGGTCGAGCTCGCCGAACAGATCGCGGAGATCTTCACCGAGGTCGTCGTCGCACCGGCATACGAACCCGCCGCGGTGGAGATCCTCTCCCGTAAGCCGTCGATCCGGCTGCTGGAGTGCCCGCCGCCGCCGCACCAGCGCGGGATCGAACTGCGTCAGATCAGCGGAGGCCTGCTCCTGCAGTCGCGGGACGCCGTCGAGGCGCCGGGCGACGAGCCGTCCGGATGGACGCTGGAGGCGGGATCACCTGCGGACGAGGCCCTACTGGCCGAGTTGCGGTTCGCCTGGCGGGCGGTGCGCTCGGTGAAGTCGAACGCCATCCTCCTCGCGTCCGGCGGTGCCACCGTCGGCGTCGGGATGGGCCAGGTGAACCGGGTGGACGCGGCCCGGCTCGCGGTGACCCGGGCCAGGGACCGGGCGAAGGGGGCCGTCGCCGCGAGCGACGCCTATTTCCCGTTCCCTGACGGCTTCGAGGTGCTCGCCGAGGCGGGGGTGCGGGCCGTGGTCGAACCGGGCGGGTCGGTGCGCGACGAGCTCGTCATCACGGCCGCCCGAGAGGCCGGCGTCACGCTCTACTTCAGCGGTGTCCGCCACTTCGCGCACTGACAGCGGGCCACCAGGCCGGTGGCACCGGCGTATGTTCCGCCAGCCACCGGCCGAAGCCTTTGCCGAGGAGTCGTCGGCGGCCCCGGCACGCATCTCTTCACCAGCGCATGTCTTCACCGGAATCGGCGGCCCCATCGCAGATGCCCGTCCGTACGCCGATACTCCAGTTCGATCGAAGGAGTCGACTCGCCGGTGTCGCCGGCGACACCGGTGCCGGTGCCGTCGCTCGCCACGACGCCGGGCGCCCCCGGCGCGTCGGTGCGGGTGTCCGGTCGGGCACTGGGCAGGCGTCCGGGACGCTGGCTGACCTCCGGTAGATGATCACTGTCAGGCCGATGATCGGCCTGGGACAGCGACAGTCCGGCCGCGGCCGCGCCGGGCCGGGCTCCCGTCCGCTCGTCCGCTCCGGATGGCCATAGCGGACCGGACGACTGCTGATCGGTGCCCGGTCGTCTGTCCCCGGACGTTCTGTCCCGACCCGCCGGCCGGCTGGCCTCGGTCGATGTTCCGACCGGCTCTGGTGGCTCTGGTGGTTCGTCCGTGGCGCCGCCCAACGGCGCCATGCGCCGTTCGGTGCCCTCACTTCACGAGGCGGCGTTCGCCTCCGCGGCTGCCGAGCCCCGACGCCCGCTGGCGCTGCCGTTGGACGTCGTCGCCATCGGGCTGGCCGCCGCCGCGAGCGCACCGCCGAGCTGGTCGCCGTTCGGCACATAGCGCTGGGCGACCCAGTCCAGGGCGTCGCGCCAGCTCGCGCCGTAGAGCACCGAGATCCGATCCGCTGTCTGCCTCGCCAGCGCCTGGACGAACACTCGGTCGTCGCTGTCCAGGTGTCGGGCGTCCCCGAAGGTCTCCCAGGCCCGGAACATCAGTTCCTGCAGCTGCTTGCTGTGTGGTGATTCGTCTGTCACGTCACGCTCCATCCCACTTGGGCACTGCGGCCGGAAGTCCGCCCTAAGCCTGCATGATGCCTATAGGCGGGGATGTTGCATATTGTGCGCGTGATGTGTTCGGATGGGGTAATCGCATCTTTGACCGCTGGCATATGATATAGGGTGGTTATCCCCCGCTCCGGCAGGTCGTGGCATCGGGCAGATCGCCGTCGTGGAGGATCCGCCGCCCGACGGGCCGGCCGTTCACCGGGCGCCGTTTCGGGACAGCCCTGCGTCTGGAGACGTAGAGACTCGAGACGCAGAGATACGGGCCGCGTCGAACGATCTCGGCTTGCGGCCGGGAGACGCTGGGGCCGGCGAGTGGGATGTCGACACCCGGCCCCCGCCTCGGCGTGGCCCCGCCGTGCTCTCGTGCGTCCGTGGGCGCCGGATGCCGCAGGCGGCCTACCGTGTGTTGGTAAGGACCGATGTCCTGGTTGGATTGGTGTTCGATGCATCCTGCACTCGGGTGGAAGCCGTCGCCGATGATGGCGGGGACGCCACCATGTCCCGTACGGGGCCACTGTCCAGCAGGAGATCCCAACCGCTGCCGGAGGTGAGGGTGACCGACGCGGTGCGCGGCTCCGGCCCGGCTCGACCCGGGGGTGATCCAGGCCGCCCCGGGCCGGGGGGGCGGTACCGATCCGACGGATATTCCGGCGGACATGAGGCGCCCGATCCCCGGGCGGAGCGGGCAGAGCTGCCGCTGCGCCGCGCTGGGGCGGAAGCGGACCGGCGGCGTCCGTCGTGGCCGGGCACCACCCGCGTCGACGTCTTCCGTCCGATCGAGGATCGTGACGAGCGCCTTCCCGCCGAGTATCGCGGGTTGCGTCGGTTCGACCGTCCCGTTCCGCCGGCACCGGCCCCGCCGGCCGCCCCGGGTCCGCCCGGATCGTCCCCACCGGAGCGGGTCGAGGGCGACGGCATCCCATCGCACGACCCGTGGCGTCCGGTGTCCTCCCCGCTGGTCGGCCCCGAGGAGCACCGGAAGTCGGCGGTCGGTGCGGAGCCTGGGCCACCAGTGGCAGGGACCATCTCCGGATCCCGGAGAACACCGGTCCCAGCTGCCTCCCCGCCACCATTCGTCACGCCCGGCGCACCCGCCGGGGCCGGGACTGCCGGGCGTGGCGACGGGGGCGGGATCGGCGGCTGGCTACGGCGGGAGGCCACCTTCGCGTTGGTGCTCGCCGGGGTCACCGTCGGGCTGGTGCTGGTCTTCCAGGACAGATGGCGCCGAGGAATGGTGGTCGTCGGCGTGGTCCTGGTGATGGCCGCTCTGGCCCGTTTGGTGCTGCCGGCACGGCGGATCGGCCTGCTGGCGGTGCGGGGGCGGGCCTTCGATGTGGGTATTCTCCTTCTGTTTGGAGTATCTGTGATAATCCTCACATTCGCCGTTCCCTATATCGGCCCGTGACGGGTTAGCGCAGGCCGTGACGGGTTAGCGCAGGCCGTGGCGGGTTAGCGCAGGCCGGTCATGGTGCGCCGCATCGCCAGACGGGTCAGGGAACTCGCCGGGATCGTGCCGCGGCCCAGTCCGATCTCGACGAGCGTGTCGTACAGCTCGGTACGAGTGCGGGCGGCCCGCACCGCCGCGTCCATCAGCGTGCGGCGCCGCCCGGCGAGACCGGCCAGCAGGGCCGTGTGCCGCAGATGCCGTCCCAGCTCCGCGTCGAGAGCGCGTCGGTAGACCCGGCCCGCGCTGGCCGGGTGCGCCGCGCGGACGGCGGCATGCCCGGCCAGCGACCCCGACAGCACCGCGTAGTAAATGCCCTCCCCGGTCAGGGGGTTGATCAGGGAGGCCGCGTCCCCGGCGAGCAGCACGGGACCGTTCGGCTGCCGGGGGCGATGGGTCGACAGCGGCAGATGATGGGCCCGCAGCGTGGCTGGATGCGCCGGTGTCTCGGGCAGCATACGGGCGAGCGTGCGGCGCAGGACGGTCTTGGCGCTCGTTCCGTCCGTCCCGCCGGCCAGCCGGGACCGCAGCATCCCGTAGCCGATGTTCGCACGGCCGTCGCCGATTGGGAACGACCAGGCGTAGGCCGGCCAACCCTCGTCGGTCATGTGGATGAACTGTTCGGGGGGCCGTCGTCGAAGGCGACGTCGGTGTAGGCCCGCACGGCGATCGCCATCGCCTCGGGGGGGGTTACCCGGCAGCCCGAGCCCGCGGCGTACCGCGGAGTTCGCGCCGTCCGCGCCGATGACGATCCGCGCCGTGAGCGTGCCGTTGACCACGACGACCGGCTCCCGTCCCCGACCGTCCAGGCGCGGCCGGTCGGTAAGTTCCAGGGACCGCACGCGCCGCTGGATCAGCTGAGCCCCACGTGCCTGGGCCGCGGCCATCGAGACGGGCGTCGAAGACCTCCCTGGGTACCACGTAGTTGGCTCGGGCCGAGGGAGTGGCCACCTCGGCGCCCCCTGGGGTGCGCAGGCGCATGCGGTCCACCGGCCGGTACCCGGCGACCGCATCGGTCACGCCGAGATCACGCAGGACGTCCAGGCCGTGCGGGGCGATGCCGTCACCGCAGGTCTTGTCCCGGGGGAACTCAGCGACGTCGACGATGACGACGTGTGCGTCCGGGCGTTCTCGCAGGGCGCCCAGAGCCGCCGCGCTGCCGGCCGGGCCGCCCCCGACGACAAGGACGTCGATCGTGCGGGAAAGTAGATCGACCGCCTCGTCCACGCGCACGATCGGGGTGGCGACGGTGATCGTGTCAGCGTCCTTGACTGGTCCTGCCGTTACGTATCGTGGTCCTGCGGTTCCCGTGATGTCACGTCTCCCCGCCCGCTCCCGCGGACCTGAGCCGTCCCTCGGATCCACGCCGTCCCTCGGGGTCACGCCGGATCCTCGGGCCTCCGTAGTGGCGTTCTCTCCGGGGTGCTCGTCACGCGGGGCGGGCGGGCCGGACGAGGATGTGAGGGTCTGCACGCCAGCCAGTCTCGCAGCCGGCTGCCCCCCGGTGGACGCATGCCCCGCCTCGCCCGCCTCGCCCGGCCCGCGGGGTGGACCGGGTGCCCGGGTCGTCGGGACCGGCGGGAAAACCTCGTACAGTGCGGAACGTGGACGCTCTTGGACAGGTGGCGGCGTGGCCGGTCGAGACCGTCGCGGTCGCGGTGATGGGCCGGGCGGACGAGGCGGTCGGACCGGGTGCGGGGTCCGGGTGGCCGGACGCAGCGGTGACCCCGCGGGTCCGGGAGGTGGCGCGGACCGGACCACTCGATCACCCCTTCCGGCTGGCCTCGGTGTCGAAGCTGCTCAGCGCCTATGCGGTCCTGATCGCCGTGGAGGAGGGCGCGATCGGGCTTGACGATCCCGCCGGACCCCCCAGGTCCACCGTGGCTCATCTACTCGCCCACACCTCCGGGCTCGCGTTCTCGGGGACCCGCACATTAGCCCCCCCGGGTACCCGTCGCATCTACTCCAACACCGGGTTCGAGCGGCTGGGGGAGACGCTGGAGAAGGCGACCACCATCGCCTTCGCCGACTACCTCGCCCAGGCGGTCTTCGAGCCCCTCGGGATGCACGGTGCCCGGCTGACGGGATCCCCGGCCTCCGGCGTGACGGCGACGCTTGCCGACATGCGACGCTTCGCTGCCGAGCTCCTCGCCCCGACGCTGATCACCTCCGCGACGTTCGCCACGGCCATCTCGGTCGCCTTTCCCGGACTTGCCGGCGTGTTGCCGGGTTTCGGCCAGCAGACCCCCAACGACTGGGGACTCGGCTTCGAGATCCGCGGCAACAAGCACCCGCACTGGACGGGCAGCTCCAACGCGCCGTCGACCTTCGGCCACTTCGGGCAGAGCGGGACCTTCCTGTGGGTGGATCCCGTCGCCCGCCTCGCATGTGTGACTCTTTGTGATCGTGATTTTGGCGAGTGGGCCCAGCGAGCCTGGCCACCGCTGGCGGACGCGATCCTGGCGCAGGCCCCCTCGTGGTCCGCAAACCGCTCGGCGTGACGTGCGAGAAAGGGCGGGGGCGGCGCGGCCGTCAGTGACCGTTTCCGGTCGGATGCCGGTTTCTTCCGAGGGCATTGTCAGCTTTTGGTCATGATCTGGAATCCAGATCTCCTTCCCATGGTCCGCGCGGGACGGCCGTGGCTCATGGGCCATGATGTCGGCATGTTTCCTCGGCGAGACCGATCCCGACGGCCGGTTCCTCACCCGGCGCAGGCAGGCATGGATACGCAGAGTAGCGAGCGTCGCTGCTTTCGTCGGGGAGCCGGTCCCGCATGACTGAGGGGGTGAACGGTCATACCGTCCAGGTTGTCCCGGCCGTTGATCCCGGTGAATCGGTTGTTCCGGTTGTTCCGGTCGATCCGGTCGATCCGGTCGATCCGGTCGATCCGGTCGATTCCGCGGGTCGGGTGGACATCGGCGTGGCGATCGGCATCCCCGAGCCGTACCGCACAGAGCTTCAGGACTGGCGGGAGCGACTCGGCGATCCGAACGCAGCCCTCATCGTCCCGCACGTCACCCTGCTGGGTCCGACCTCCGTCGGGCTCGTGGACCTGCCCGTGATCGAGCGCCACCTCGCGCGGGCGGCGCGGGCGAACTCCCCGTTCACCATCCGCCTGCGGGGATCCGGCACGTTCCGGCCGCTGTCCCCGGTCGTGTTCGTCGCCCTCGCCATGGGTATCCTCCGGTGCGAGAAACTGGCGGCGGTGGTGCGGTCCGGTCCTCTCGACCGGCCGCTCAGCTTCGCCTACCATCCGCACGTCACCGTCGCGCACGACCTCGCCGAGGACGCGTTGGACCGCGCCTTCGATGCGCTCGCCGAATATCAGGCGCAGTTCGAAGTCAACGGGTTCGGGCTGTATGAAAGAGGCGCCGACCTGCGCTGGCGGCAATTACGCTTCTTCCCGTTCGGTCGCCCTGCGCGTGGGCCGGAACCGGTGGGCGGCGGGGGGCGACACGCCACACTCGGATCTCGGGAGTAAGCGCGCGTCGCCGGGGGGACAGTAACGAATGTGGCGGGACCTCGTCAGGCGGTACGGGCCAGTGTCGGGACGGTTTCCGGCACCGCTGTGGCAGTACGCCGGAAACGTCCGTTTCTCGATCACCTCATCCGGGCATATTCCCGCTACACAGCCGACGGCGGTGATCGTCTCGCGGCGTCGGCGACCTACTTTGCGTTCCTGTCGTTCTTCCCGCTGGTCGCGCTGGCCTTCGCGGTCACCGGCTTCGTCGTGGACGCGTACCCCGATGTGCAGGAGAGCCTGACCCGGCAGATCAACGACTATCTTCCGGGCTTGGCGGACAAGCTCGACGTTGCCTCGATTGGCAACGCCAAGGTCGGCGTGGGCATTATCGGTCTTGCCGGCCTCCTGCTCGCCGGACTCGCGTGGATCGACGCGCTGCGGGGTGCTATCCGTCTCGTATGGCACCAGGACATCGACGTTGGCAACATCATCACCCGGCGGCTGCGGGATGTCACGGTGCTCGCGGGACTGGGGCTGACTCTGTTGGCCTCACTCGTCGTGACCAGCCTCTCGACCTCGGCCACCGGGTCATTCCTGAGCTGGATCGGATTGTCCGGCAGCACCGCCGCGGCCTGGGTGACCGGCCTGCTGGCCCTGCTCGTCGCCCTCGCGATCGACACCGCGGTTTTCCTCTATCTGTTCTGGCGGCTGCCGCAGCAGACCGACCGGGTGCGGACGGTCCGGGGTGCGGTGCTCGGCGCCGTCGGAGTCGAGATCCTCAAGATCGTCGGTACCTGGCTGGTCGGGCAGACCATGAGCAATCCGGTGTACGGTACGTTCGCGGTGATCGTCGGGTTGCTCATCTGGATCAACATCGCCATGCGATGGACGCTGTTCGTCGCGGCCTGGACCGTGACGGCGCCCTACAACTCCGACGTCTTCCCCTCCGGTTCGGCAGCCCGGCATTCCGTGGCCGAGGCGGCCGACCACGCGGCGGCGGGGAGCGCGGGTGCGGGATCCGCGGGGCCGGGATCCGCGGGGCCGGCGTCCTACCGGTCGAGCGGCTCGCCGAACCCGGAGGCCTCCCGCCGCCCGGTGTCCGGCTCCCAGACCGGCTCGACGCCGCTCGAGCCGGCTTCATCCGACTCGTCATCGGCGAAGCCATCCTTGGCCGGACCGCTGCGGGTGGCGTCGGAGGGCAGCCCGCGTGGCACGGTGCCCATCCCCGCCCGGGTACGGGCACTCCTGCGCCGCCGCATACCCTCGGGGACATCCAGCAGGTCGGACTGATCAGGTCCGGCCGCCGGCCTCAGCCTCACGGACACGTGTCCGTCGCGCGGTGCGGGCGGCCGACCCGACGGGCGCTCGACGTCCCGGAGGCCCGCCGCCGCGTGCCGCCGCCGGTGCCGACGCACTCGGGCGGCTCGACGGGTGAGCGCGGTGAGCAGGCATGCCACGACGGTGCAGCCGATCGCAATCCAGGTTATCGGGCCGATGCCGCTGCCAGGATCGCCCGCGCGGGCGACTCCGTGCCGCGAGGAGGCTGTTGCCGCGCCGGCGGTTGGCACGATCCCTGGACCCGCCGGGCTGACGGAGGGCCGGTCTCCCGCGGGCCCGCTCGACGCCGGCGCCGTCGCCCTGGGGTTCGCGAGATACCCGACCGGGGTGACCGTGTCGGCGTGCGCGAAACCCCAGTCGAGCAGCGCGCGTGCGTCCTTGCCGTAGGCGGGAGCCGTCCGCAGCAGGGCGACGATGAGGGTGTGGCCGTCGCGGGTGGCCGCGCCGACGAACGTCGCGCCGGCCGCGATGGTGTAGCCGTTCTTCACCCCGATAGCCCCCTCGTAGGAACGCAGCAGGGCGTTGTGGTTCTGGATCTCGAAGCGGGTACCCCCCCGGCCGGCGAGCGAGGCGCGCGGGATCGTCAGGTAGCTCCGCACCGTCGGGTTGTCCAACGCCGCCCGACCGAGCACGGCTAGGTCGTGCACACTGGTGACCTGGCCCGGACTGTCCAGCCCGGTCGGGTCACCGGCGACGGTGTCCGTCGCGCCGAGCGACCTGGCCAGAGCGTTCATCCGCTGCAGCACGGCGGGGGTTCCCCCGCTCGCCTGGACCAGGGCCATGGTCGCGTCGTTTCCGCTGGAGATCAGCATGGCAGTCGCCAGGTCACGGACGGTGTATCCGACCCCCGGCACGAGACCGACCTTCGTGCCGTCCACCCGAGGGGCGTTCTCGTCGACCGTCACGACCCGGTCCGGCGGCAGGCCGGGCAGCACGGTCAGCGCGGTAAGGATTTTCATCGTGCTGGCCGGGAGATCCTGGGCGTGGGGGCGGTAGGCGGCGAGGATGGCGCCGCTTCCCGCGTCCGCGACAAGCCACTCGGCGGCCGTGAGACCGGCCGGGGGAGCGGAGTCGGAGGCGGCGGTGGGTGCCGGTGCGGCGAGTGGGACGGCCGCGGCCGCCGGAACGATCTTCAGGAACGGGGCGAGAATCGCTCCGAGGACCGCCACGGCCACCAGCGCCCGCCCGAGGCTTCCGCGGAGGCGACACGGGTCATGCCGGGGCGGACAGGGGACACGCACCTGTCGAACGCTACTGGGTTTCCCCGTTCCGCAGAAGGGTGGTCACGACCCGTGTCGCGAGTGGGTGTTTCCTGTGGAGGAATCCACTGGTTGCGGCTTTCCCATTGAATGCCAGGAGGAGCCCGTATGGGCAGAGAGGCTATGGTGCCCGTGTGTTGTGAATCCTCTGTTCTTGAGGTGCGTCGTCGCGCTGGCCTCCCGGGTGGAGTCGTCGAGCGTGGTCTCCGGGGTGGGACCGGTGGCGATGGTCGGCGTCGTCTTCCTGTCGGGACCGCCGTTTTCGCGGTTCCCGGTGCGGGTGGCATACCCGGCGTCCGTGGAGCGAGGGAGGATGCCGGTCGTGCTCACACCCGTGGTGTTCCTGCGCTTGTGGTGCTTGGGCCGCCGGGGGCGTTCCGGATTCCCGGCATTCGGCTTGCCCGTGGCGGGTGGGTCCTCGGTCTCGGGGTCGCTCGTTTCCCGGAGGCCACCACCGGCCGTGGACGCCGGCCCGCCGTGCCGTGACGACGATCGTGCCGCGGTTGGCTTCCGTTCATCCGACGCCGTCTGGTGCGGAACGCGAACCGCGTCCCGAACCAGGCTCTCGATGTCGCCGCGAAGAGATTCGAGTTGGCCGGCCAGCTCGCCGCGCACGTACTGCCGGGTCGCCGCATCGCTCTGGGCAAGCCGGAGCGCGGCGATCTCACGCGCGAGAAACTCGGTGTCTTCCCGCATACGTACAGCGGCCGCCCGATCTTCGGCCAGCGAGGCACGGTCACGGTCGTCCTGTCGGTTCTGGGCGAGCAGGATCAACGGCGCCGCGTAGGCGGCCTGGGTCGAGAAGGCCAGGTTCAGCAGGATGAAAGGGTAGGGATCCCACCGCAGCAGCGGTAGCGCGATGTTCAAGGCTATCCAGACGATCACGATACAGGTCTGAATGGCGAGGTACCGCCCGGTTCCCAGGAAACGGGCGATGGCCTCCGCGAAGCGACTGACCGATTCCCGGTCCATGCCCCGGGGGATCAGTGTGACCCGGCCGGAAGCGGGCAGGTCGAGACGCTCGGTGCAGGCACCACGACGTCCCGCGGCCCGTGATGTTGAGATGCTCATGGAAGATCCCCCTCCGCGCGCCCCAGTCACCGCCGGACAGCTGTGAGTGCGCATTCCTCGAGCAGGCCGCGGGCGGCACCGCCACGGCGACCTCTGGTCGACACGACTTCGATCGACCGCACCTGCTTGTGCACTGCTCGCGGCCCATGCGACTGCCGACCCGGACGGATCAGGGAAGCCCGGCCGGGACAGGGTGGATCCGCGCTACCGGCACGAACCGATCGGGCCGGGAGATCGCGGTGACCATCGATTCCCGAGCCGGAGACGCCGTCGCCGACGGCACGGCTGCACCGGACAGGAGGGCCGTGCGTCCGAACAGGCCGGACTTCCGAACAGTGCCCCGGGCGTCGTCTACCCGGGTTCCGTGGACGCGGGCCGGGCGCGACGGTGCGCGCTCATCGGCCCGGGATTCAGCGCTGGCTGACGTCCACGAGCAGGAAGCGGCCTTTACTGGAGCACCCGCCAGGACTCACAGCGGCCACCTCCTCGCGCTGGTCCTCCTTAGAGGATTTTTCGGGGGCTTGTCAAGGATAACCGCCGGAGTTGTTCCCTAACCCACTGGGGCACCCGTGATATCGGTCGCGATGACGTCACCCGAAGCGGGGACCGTCACCGTGGCGCGGGTGGCGCGGGTCCCGGCGCGGGCGCGGGCGTCCCACTCCTCGGCGGGCCGCGCGCTCGCCTCGGCCAGGGTCTGCCAGAACGCCGAAGGAGCATCGGCGAGCGCGGCAAGGCGCAGCCTTCGCAACAGCATTCCCTCGTCTGGTTCGATCCGGCGCCCCCGGATGTCGTCGGCCCCCTCCATCGCTCCCTCCCGTCATCCCGCCGTCTTGCCCGTCTTGCGTATCCCTTGCGCATCCTCCGTGTCGGTGCCGCCCGTGACCAGACCGTCGTCCGGGAGAGGTCGGTGTTGTGCGGGACAGGCCGGTGTTGCGCGTAATCGGTCCGACCTTTACCGCAAAGTGCTCCCGGGCAGCGGGGGAAGCGCGGATACTGATCAAAGCGGCGGGACGGCGGAGGAGTCGCGCGAGATGATCTATCGTGGGTAGGCCCGTCTCGTTGATCGTGCGGCATGACGGGCCTTCGTGGTCAGCCTGGTCCCCGCAGTGCCCAGGGCTGGCGATGGCCCAGCCGTCCGCCGCGGAGCTGCGGGCCGCGTTGCCCGACGTCCTCGCGTGGTACTTCGGTGAGGACACCGACACCGACGCGCAGATCCACGTCGAGCGGAGGCTGTGCGGTGGCGTCGTCGTCCGGATCGCCCAGGATGCGCAGCTGTGGGAACGTCAGCTGGTCGCCGACCGGCTGGGCGAGGCCTTGGCCGCCGGGGACCAGGCGGCGCGGCTGCGTGCGGCCCCGGGTAACGCAGCCGGTGAGATGATCTATGTCTGCGCGCTGCAGTCGGACCGCGTCTCCTGGCTGACGGGCCAGCTGGAGGACGAGAACGACGCGGTCGTGGCCACCCTCCCGGTGGCCGAGACGATGCTGTGGACCATGCGGTTCGGAGCGGCCCACAGCGGGGCCGGGGAATCGGTCCAGCCGCCCGCCTACCGCCCTGAGACGACGTTCAGCGAGGTGATGCGGACCTTCGCCGGGCCGCTCCAGCACCTGCGAGCGTGAGCCGCGGGACATCGAAGGCCATAGTCGTCGGATCGTGGTTCCTGATCGCGGCCGGTGTCTGAGCGTAGGGTAGCTGGCCGAATTTGTAAAATATTCACTTATGGCCTAGGTGCTGTGGCGGTTGCGGCGGTCGTGACAACAGGAGGATGGGCACTCGGCTTCGGCCGCGGATCCATTCTTCGACACCGCCGTCGGGGTGCCCGGCGACACGCAGCAGATCATGGTGGAGGGTCGCGAGTGGTCGGTTGTGGATTGGTGCGTGGTGCGCGACGCGGTTGCGGAGCCGAACGAGGCTGTCGACGGGGTTGTAGATCCGGGTCCGTTGTGCCGGGCGAAGGTTCGGGAACGCGCGGCGGAGTGCGGGAGTCCACAGGGTTCCCTCGTATCGCCTGGTCAGGAGGTAGCGCCAGAAGCCGAACGTCAGCTCGGCAATCATCCGACCAGGCGTGATGACCTTCCCGTCGCGCCGCAACCTGACGTAGGCGTCGGCGATGTCCTGCCGTCGATGGGCTTCGAGGATGCCGGCCGGGTCGTCGTACCACTGGCCGGGCCTTCGCTGGCGCTGATGCCAGAGAGTGAGCTGGTCGTGCAGGGCGTTGCGCAGGACGATCTCGAAGAGCCCGAGGACCTCGTGGAACGCGGCGCTGATGCTGCTGTTCCACTCGTACAGGGCCACTGCCCGCTCGAGGTCGTGGTTGCAGACCCGTTCGTACGGATCGAGGCGTTCGGCGCTCAGCCTGCGCCGGAGCTGGACCGCGAGGGCGTGCGACGGGGTCACGGCGTTCGACATCGGGTTACCGGTCTTCTAGACTTTCGAGGTGGACACCCCGGATGGCCTCTACCGCTCAGGCGGCATGCCCCCCGGGGTTTTGTCTGTCCGCCCGCCTTAGGGCGATCTACGTGGCCGAACTCGCGCCCCCACACGAAGACCGCGGCTCGCCGCCGGTGGGGTGACTGGAGTCGAAGCGCGCGTCCTGGTTCCTGATCGCGGTGGGTGTGTGGACGTGGGCCATCTGGCCAAACTTGTAGAACATTCACTTATGACCTAGGTACTCCCCGGGGCCGGGAGTGGTCTTGTGTCTCTCGTGTGTACCCGGGCCGTTAGAGATCGTTTCCGCTCGTATGGTCGACAGAGGTCTGGTCGATCATGTCGAGGGGGTGACGGTGAGCGCTTCGCCAGGAGTGGTAGGGACGGCTAGGCTGATCTCCATGGAGCGAGCGGCGCGGCTGACGGCTGTCGTCACGCATGAGGGCGACTGGTACGTGGCACGGGCTCTGGAGGTCGAGGTGACCAGCCAGGGAGCCAGCGTCGAGGAGTCGCTGGCAAATCTTCGCGAGGCGCTGGAGCTGTACTTCGAGGACCAGCCGTTCCCCGTGACCGCTGCGGACGGTCCCATCGTCGCTCCGCTGGACATCCGCCTGTCGGCGTGACGCCCGCGCTGCCTCGGGTCTCCGGGGCGAAGGTGGTGAAGGCTCTGGGGCGTGCCGGCTTCGAGGAGGTCGCCACGCGTGGCTCGCACTGCAAGCTGAGGCACAAGGAGAACGCCCGGGTCGTGATCGTCCCGCTTCACCGGGAGCTGGCGACGGGCACGCTCGCCTCTGTTCTGCGTCAGGCGGGCATCGAGGCGGAGGAACTTAGGACGTTGCTCACCTGAGCTGCGCGTGGTTCTGGGTGCAAGCTGGGTGGGTGACTCTGTCGAAGCGTGTTTCCTGGTTCCTGATCGCGGTGGGTGTGTGGACGTGGGCGATCTGGCCGAATTTCCTTCGGAACGTGTGGAAGGATGATCGTTCCTGGGACGACGGCCCGACCGGCTTCTTCACGGTGCACTTGGTCCTGACCGTCGTCTCCCTCGTAATCGGTTCCGTCGTTGGCTGGCTCGGCATCCGCGGCGCACGCGCCGTCCGCCATGGCGATACCGGTGATGGTGCCTCATCCAGGAAACTGATCAATTCGGGTCGTTGACATGGTGAAAGCGGCGGCAGTCTTCGAAACCGCTCCATGTCATGATCGACTCTACGCCGTGTGATCCTCCTGGCTTCAGAGCATGCCCAGCCGCGTAGCCATGCCACCAGCGTGGCACGGCTACGGACCAGTTTCGCAGATCAGATACCAGGGATGACGGGCCATGGTCATCTCGCCGCCTCCGAACTCGCCGATACCACGCCGCGGACCATGCGGGCAGAGGGGCCGCGACGTAACGGCCGCCTAGGGGGACGGCCGCCGAGTAGCCGGCCGTCGCGTAACGAGAACCGCCACCGAGGTGGATGCCACATCCGCCACCCAGCAGGCCACGACTTCACTATTTGTTGGGAACTTGGCCGTTTCGTTGTGGCACGCGGCTAATCTTGATGGCTCATACCTCGCCCAACGACTGAGTGGATAGACGGGCCACCGCTACCAGCAGCGGGGCTCTTCCCGAACCCCGGCCCTTCCTCCGGAGGAGGGGGTCCGCCGCCGGCGGTGGGCGCCGGGGGTTCCCGCGCGACACGGTGTCAGCCGACCTGCTCGGTGGGCCACATGAGTAGTTCGTTGATCGCGACCCGCCGCGGCCGGGTGACGATGTAGGCGACGGCGTCCGCGATGTCCTCGGACTGCATCGGCTCGATGTCGGCGATGCGGCGCATGACGATATTCCGGATCTCCTCGCGGATGTGGGACGTCAGCTCGGTCTCGACGGAGCCCGGTTCGACCACCGAGACGCGCACGTGCCGGGCGGTGACCTCTTGGCGCAGCGACTCGGTGAACGCGTTCACCCCGAACTTGGTGAGGTTGTAGATGCCGGCGCCCATGGTGGCGTGCCGCCCCGCCACTGAGCTGATGTTCACCAGGTCCGCGACCTGGCGGGGGCCGTCGTCCGCGGCAGTGAGCAGATGCGGCAGCGCTGCATGGGTAACGTACAGCAGGCCCTGCAGGTTCAGGGCCACCATCCGGTCCCACTCCTCGGTCGGCGCGTCGAGGATCGGCCCGGGCAGCATGATCCCAGCGTTGTTGACGACGGTATCGAGCCGACCGAGCTCCGCCACGGTGCGCTTCACCGCGTCGACGGCCTGGGCCTGGTCGGTGATGTCCAGCGGGAGGGGGAGGGCGGTGCCGCCGGCGCCGGTGATGTCGGCGGCGAGGCGCTCGAGCCGGTCGCCGCGCCGCGCGACCAGCGCCATCGCGGCGCCGTGCCGGGCCAGCTCGCGGGCGGTCGCCTCACCGATGCCGCTGCTCGCACCGGTCACCAGGGCAACGGTGCCGTCCAGCCGTTCGCTCATGTGGTCCAGCCGTTCGCTCATGTGTACGCGCTCCTGAGTCGTGGGCGAAGTCGCCGGGTCGGTCAGCGTGGTCAGACGCCTTACCCAGAGCGGCTGGAAGGCGGTGTCGCGGCCGGCCGCACGAACCGGTGGAACCCGGCGACAGGCACTGTCCGGTCATGCCGGGCGAAGCTTACTGGAACGATATCGCTTCCGTGGACAGCGAAGTCGAGATTCCCCGTCCATAGGGAAGGATCGTCATGGGGTCAGCTCGCCGGACGGCTGGGGGTCACTACGTGTCCATTCACGGGTGCGTGACGGCGGTCCGCTGAGCTGGGCGTTTGCGTTGGGGTTACACGTGGTGGCTGTTGCTTGATCGTGGCTGTGGGGCGTGGATGATCTGGTCTTGTGGCTGGCCCGTCCGTGTCGTGGGAGTCGCGTCTGGCGGCTGCCGAGGCGCGGGTCGAGGAGTTCGCGGCGACGAACGCGCGGCCGTCGTCGTCGTCCGGATACATGAGCCCGT
>NZ_CDWTMO010000040.1:0-25279 GCF_977946435.1 Frankia sp. CgKIO3
CCGAACGACCGTGGCGCAATACTGCTTATCCTCGCTTCATCCTCGCTGCCAGGCGGTGATGAGTTCGGCTGGGCCGTAGGATGCGGCGAGACCGGTGGCCGCAACCCCGCTGCGACTGATGGCGACCAATGGCAGCGGAAGGTTCGTGAGCGCCGCCCGGTGTTTCTGCAATGCCGCCAAGTCGCGGTCATCGAACGGTGCGCGTTCCAGCCATTTGACAGAGCCGAGGAAGTACAGCTCCTTGGCGACCGGTTCCCGGTCGGCGCCGACGACGTCGATCTCGACGGTGTTGGAGCGGTTCCAGTAGGCGCCGACGGCCGGGGCCGACGGCAGCACCGCGTCCGGGAGCAGGCGGGCGAGGGACTGACGCAGCAGCGGTTCTATCGCCCGGCCGCGCCAACTCGTCCATCCCGCCCTGATCCGACTGACGGTGAGGTCTCCGCGTAGGCGCTCGATCTCGGGCAGATATGGGCCGACGAACCGCAACCAGAACCTTAGATACGGATCGGTGACCCGGTACCGGCGCTCTTTCGACGGCCGTGTCGAAAGAGGTAGCTCCCCCACCACCATCAGTTTGGCGGCCAGCACCTCGATCGACCGGGTCAGACTGGTATGCGCGAGCCCTCCAGCGGCGCGGGCAATGTTGGTGAACGTCCGTTCGCCGCTGCCGATCGCCGAGAGCACGCCCCTGGCATTGGCCGAGTCGGGGAACTCCGCGGCCAGGGACCGCTCCGCCGACACCAGCAGCGCCGACACCGGGTTCGAAAACTCCGCGTTAAGGAACTCCCACAGGTCGTCACCCCGCCGCCAGGAGGCGCAGATCAGCGGCAGACCCCCGGTCACCAGCGCGGCGTCGAACGCCTCCGCTGGGCCCAGGCCGAGCATCTCTCCCACCTCCGCCGGATTGAGCGGCCCCAGGACCAGCTCCTGCCCGCGCTGGTGAAACGGTCGGCTGTACGAACTCAAGGCCTCCATCATCGACAGGTCCGAACCGATCAGCACCAGCAGGACGGGCCGCCGGCTCAGTTCCCGGTCCCAGGCACGCTGCAGCACACCCTCGAACGCGTCGCCCCGCTCCATCAGGTACGGAACCTCGTCGATCACGACCACACTGGGCCGGTCCTCCGGCAGGATCCCGGCCAGCTGGCGCAACGCCGCGCTCCAGTTCCCGGGAACTGCCTCGGCGAAGACCTCACGCTCCGGCAGCCCGGACCTGGCAACGGCGTCCCGCAACGAATCCAGCTCCACCTCCGCCGAGGCGCCGGCAGCGGTGAAGAACACCGCGGGTACACCCGCCCGCTCCACGAACTCCTCGACGAGACTCGACTTACCGATCCGACGCCGCCCACGGACCAGAAGACAACGACCCGGTCGCGACGATCCGACATCCGATCCCACCAGCCGAAGCAACCCGTCCAGCGTGGCAAGTTCCCGCTCCCGCCCAACAAACTCGACCACGTCCACTCTCCCCGATACTACCGGCATCGATACTACGAGCAGCGATACTATCGGCAGCGATATCTGCAGGGTTCCCTGGGATACTGGCGTATCCACCACGGTCGATCAGGAGCGGTGTGGCGGGATGGTCGAGGCCCGGACCCGGGCCGCGGCGACCGAGGACGCGACCGAGGAGGCGTGGTGAGTCTGTCCACCCATGTCCTGGACACGGCCACGGGGCGGCCAGCCGCCGGCCTGCCGCTCCGGTTGGAACGGGCGGTGCGCACCCTTGACGGCACGACCACGGGCTGGATCGCGGTCACCAAGGCCGTCACCGACGACGACGGCCGGGTAGCCGATCTGCCGGCGACCATCCCAGGCCCCTGGCGGCTCGTCTTCGACACCGCGAGCCGCTCGGCGTTCTTTCCCGAGGTGACCATCGCGTTCGTGATCGAGGACCCGGCGGATCATCATCACGTCCCGCTGCTGCTCGCTCCGTTCGGTTATTCGACCTATCGGGGGAGCTGACCGCCCTGGATGGCCGGGTGTCGTCAACCCGCGGCGACCGGTCTGCCGCCGAAGCGGTCGACGGTCACCCGGTCGAGACCAGCCGCGGTCAGGCTCGCGTCGTCCAGCAGGCCGGCGTCGAGCGCCCGCAGGACGTGCCCGGCGAGCGCGCGGCCGGTGGCCGGCTCGTCGGCGACCGCTCCCGGATGCCGGGCGGTGGCGTACGCGGTGGCGTAGGAGGAAAGCCGGCCCAGCGCCTCGTCGAGCCCGGCCAGCAGGCAGCCGGCCACCGCCGCGTGCCGGCTCACCAACTGACCCGGATGCAGATCCCAGCCCTGGTAGATGCCCCGGGACCAGGCGCGGCGCACCAGCTCGGCGTGCCGCCGCCACGCCCGGTGGACACCTCGGCCCGCCGTGTCCTCGACAGCTGCGGTGCCCTCCGTAGCTGAGGTGCCCTCCGTCGCGTCCGCCGGGCTCTCAATCGGCAGCAGGTTCGAGGACCCGTCCGCGACCCGGATTCCGGTGCCGGCGGTGACGAGCTGCATCAGCGTAGTGGCGTACTCCACCGCCGGATGGTCGCTGGCCTGGTGTGCGGCGGTGATGCCGAGAGCCGCCGAGTAGTCGTAGGTGCCGACGTGCAGTCCGACGAGGCGTCCTGGGCCCAGCGCAAGACCGGTCTCGACCAGCGCCGGCAGGGCGAGAACCGCGGCCGGGATCTCCACCTGCACCTCGAAGGGCACCGGGGCGATGTCGAGGCGTTGCTCCAGTTCGGCGAGCAGATCGGCGAAGACCGCGACCTGCGCGGCGGCGCTCACCTTGGGCAGGGTCAGCACCAACCCGGCGGGTGGGCCGTCGTCACCGGCCAGCGCTGTGAGGAAGAGGTCCAGGCTGCGCAGCCCCCGGTCCCGGACGGCCGGGTCCAGCGACTTCATCCGCAGGCCGTAGGACGCGGGCAGGGCGTCCGCCGCCGCGACGGCGTCGGCGTCCTCGGTGTCGTCCATCCGGACGCCGTAGCCGTCCTCCAGGTCGATCCGCAGATCCTGCACCGGTTCAACGGTCAGCGCGTGCAGCACGTGTGCGTGGACCGGTTCGGCGATGACCAGGTCCGGGTCGCCCCCGGTGGCGGCGGCGAGTCTGGCCGGGTCGGTGCCGTGGGCGGCCAGGAGCTCCCGGGCCGCCTCCCCCCAGACCAGCACGATGTCCGGGCGCATCCGGTCGGCGGGCAGGTAGCAGGTGTGCACCGGCTGACGGGTTCCCGGATCACCGGGATGACGAGCGATGACCGCCGTATCGATCGGTGCGAGCGCGGCGGTCAGACGGGCGACGACATCGGTCGGCAACGTCGGCATGCCCCCAGTGTCGGCCTCACGTACACCGCCGGATACCTCCCTTGGCGGGATGCCCCTGTCCGCTCCTACAGCTGCGCGCCCACGCGGACGGCGAAGGCGCGCAGTTCATCCGGCACGCGGCCGCGCTGGTCCTGGACCAGGCGGCCCGCGAGGGAACGCACCACCGGGCGGGCACGGATTTCCTCGGGCGCGACCTGTTCCGCGGCCCGAAGTGCCTGGTAGCTGGCGTCGGGGCGCCTCGTCTGAGCGTAGGCGGCTGCGACGTCGACCCAGAACCGGCCCCGGCGTTCCGGCGTGAGGATGCGGTCCGGACGCACTGTGCGCGCGGCGGTCAGGGCGCCGACGGGATCGCCAAGGGCCAGGGCGGTGGACACCCGGTAGATACCGACGCCGGTGGGGCGGAAGGTGGACCAGTGCTCGTTGCCGTCCCGGCCGAGCCGCGCTGCAGCGCCGCCTGCCTCGTCCAGGAGCGTCGCGGCCGTGCTGGCGTCGCCGACGCGGGCCGCTGTGTACCCGGCGGTGGACAGGAGTGATCCGTACAGACTGATCGCCCGGGGGCTCATGTCACCGGTGTCAGCGAGCCGCATGGCCGCCTCGACGGCGAGCTGCCGGGAGCGGGTGTGGTGGCCGCCGCGGCGGGCCACGATGCAGAGCATCCGGGTGGTTTCCGCCATGGTGATGGGGTCGCTCGCGGCCCGGGCCGCCGTCATCGCCCGATCGGCCGACACCCACGCCAGGCCCTC
The DNA here is from genome assembly GCF_977946435.1 of Frankia sp. CgKIO3. Classification (NCBI taxonomy): domain Bacteria; kingdom Bacillati; phylum Actinomycetota; class Actinomycetes; order Frankiales; family Frankiaceae; genus Frankia; species Frankia sp. CgKIO3. Next base: position 4,037 of record NZ_CDWTMO010000040.1, read on the forward strand.
GATGTCGAATTTGATAAGCGTGTGCGTGGCGACGTTCAAGGCCTCCGCGTACAGGGCGGCGGCCTGCGGCGTCCCCCGGGCTGCCGCGGTCGCCTCCGCGGTGCGCAACAACCGGGGAAGACACTGGCCGAGCTGGCTGTACCGGGCGGCCTGGTAGTCCTCCTTTATCGCAATGAGGCGCTTCTGCACCACCGACGGCGCGGCCGGTGCGGTGAACATGCTGGGGCTGCCAAGCAGCACGTCCTCCAGATGCGGCACCACGCTCGCGTACGGTGCGGACCCTTGGCCGAAGGCCAGCGGAGTCGCGGCCCCGGCGGCGACACCGGCCAGCAGTTGGCGACGGAGCACCGGGTCTTCCTCCTCGGTTGTGGATGGACGCTTCACCGTAGCGGGCATGCCCGACATGCCGGGGGACGTGGCGGCGAGTCCGAGGTGCCCGGCCGGAATCTCCAGTGCCTCGGCGATGCGCCGCAGCAGGACGATGTCGGTGAGCGTCTGGTGGCCGCTTTCCATGCGCGAGATGGAGGAAGCAGAGTAGCCGCAGGCGCGGCCCAGCTCAGTCTGTGTCCATCCGCGTGCACGGCGGGCATCCCGCACGATGGCGCCGGGCGACCTCGTGGACGGCTCCATGCTGCGCTCCCCAGACGTAGATCGGGCACAACGTAATGGTGAGAGCACCCGCTTGCTCCGCGCAATTTGCAGATCCTGCACACGTGTGTGCGTGATCAGCACATCACCTTTTCGCCCGGTTCGGCGCCGATCATCATGGTCCCGTAGCGACTGTGCGGCTACCCGCTGCCAGTACTTTTCTTCCCTACCCCACCAATCCCTCACGAGGGGAGTCCTTCATGGGCATCAGTATCGGCTCCGAGCTCACGGCCGACGAGATGGAGCGTGCCGGCCTCCTGGAGACGGGCCGGCGCAGCATGATCAGCCGGTATGCGGTCTTTGTTCCAGTCGACCAGGCGGGCGTCTGCCGTCCCGTGCGTCTGGGCGACGACTGCGAGGTCGGGCCGTTCGCCGTGGTACACGGTGGCACCACCGTGGGCGACGGGGTCCGCATCGAGGGCCGCAGCACCGTTGGGATGCCGGAACGGGGCTATGCCGTCGGGCACGTCTACGCTGGCGAAGGCGCAGAGACCGCTCTGGCCGGGGGTGTCGTCGTCCGGGCGGGGGCGGTCCTGTACGCCGGTGTCCAGCTGGGCGAGGGCACGGCCATCGGGCATCAGACCGTGCTGCGCTCCTTTGTCACAGTGGCCGCCGAGGGCAACCTCGGCCACCAGCTCGTCGTCGAGCGCGAGACCCGGATCGGTACCGGCGTACGTTGCTCCCCGCTGTCGCACCTCACGAGCTCCACCATCATCGCGGACGGGGCGTTTCTCGGCGCCGGCATCCGCACCATCAACGACCGGGAGCTGGACCGCCAGGGCGAGCACGTTCCGCCGCGCTTCGAGGAGGACGCCCGGGTCGGTTCCGGCTCCATCATCATGAGCGGCGTCGTCGTGGGGGCGCGTGCCCTCGTAGGGGCCGGTTCCGTCATCTTGCGCAGCGTCCCGGCCGACGCCGTGGTCGTCGGCGTGCCCGCCCGCCCGATCCGCACGGCAGAAGCAGGGTGAGCCGCGATGGGGACCTTGGACCTCATCAGCCGGTGGCTGGCGCCGCTCGCCGACGGCCTGGCGGAGCTGGACGCGGCTGACTGGCACAACCTCGCCACCTTCGCCACGGACCTTACGGCAGCGGCCCAGCAGCAGCGTCGGCGACAGGACGTCCCGCGCGCCCGGCGGCTCCTGGCCATCCGGGAGGCCATGGCGGGAACCGGGCACCTCGGGCGGGCGGTGCCGGATGGCGCTGGCGGCACGGGGCGGCCTGTCGTTCTGGCGGTGCTCCAGCAGTTCATCTGCGGCTACTACGACCTCGACCTGCGCGACACCTGCGGTCTGGGCCACGGCCGGCTCATCGCCCGCCACGGCAGCCCGCAGCTGCGGGAGCGGTGGCTGCCGCGTCTGCTTGCCGGGGAGCTGGCTGGCATCGCCGTGACCGAGGCTCACGGCGGAAGCCGGGTGCGCCACATCACGACGCAGGCGCAGGCGGACGGCCCGGGGCGGTGGAGGCTTGTGGGGACGAAAACCTGGATCAGCCGGCTCCGGGAGGCGGCGGTGTTCGTCGTCTTCTTCCGCTTTCCCGACGGACCCCTGGCGGCCGCCGCAGTCGACGCCGACCGGCCCGGCATTGAGCGTCAACAGCTGGAACCCGGCGGGCTGGCCGGGTGGTCCTGGGGCGTCATGGAACTGCACGACACCCCGATCACCTCCGCCGACCTTCTGGGCCAGCAGGGCGCGGACGCCTGGGAAATGTTCGTCGAGCACTTCGCGTTCTACCGGCCCCTGGTGACGGCGACCGCGTTGGGCGCAGCGGCCGCCGCAGTCGACACCGTGGCGGCCGTGCTCGCCGCCCGCCGCGACGCCGTGGGGCTGCGCATCCGCGACAACGCCCTCATCACCCTGGGGCGCGGCTACGGCCAGATCAGCGCTGCCCTGCTCGCAGTCCTGACCGCGGTGCGTCTGGCCGACGCCGGTCACCCGGACGCGTCCGTCTGGAGTTGCGCGGCCAAGGCTCATGGCGTCGACACCGCACACACCCTTGTCACCACCACGGCGTTGCTCGTCGGCGCGTCGTCCTTCCGTGCCGATAGTCAGCTGGACAAGATCCGCCGTGACCTCACCGGGTTCCTGTTCGCCGACGGGGTCCACGACAGCCTGTACCGCGCCGTCGGCCAGGGCCTCCTCCAGTCACGCTGCCCCGCCGAACCCCGTCTCCCCGCCGCCGTCATCTAGAAGCCCGTTGATGCCTGAGACCGTCGTCCCGTCCGCCGCCTGGACCGTCGAAGACGTCCGGGAACGGATGCGCCGATTCGCCACCCACCGCGCGAACGGCGGCTACACCCCATTCTACGCCCTGCTCGCCGAGGACCTTGTGGACGACGAGTACGTGCTCAGCCTGGCGGCCCTCGCCACGCCCGGGCAGAGCCCGCCCGACCTGCTGTTCGCCGCGGTTCACTACCTGCTCGCCCGGACGCCGGACCACCCGCTCGCCGCGTACTACGCCACCCTCACCCCGTCGCCCACCCCGCCGGACGCCCGAGGGCGCGAGCTGTTCACGACGTTCGTCGAGGCCCACGAGGACGAGGTCGTGGAGCTGATACTGGAGCGCTTGGTGCAGGCCAATGAACCCCGACGGGCAACGTACCTCCTACCGGCGCTGGCGGCCGCCGGCATCCTGGCTAGCGGGCCGCTGGGCCTCGTCGAGGTCGGAGCGTCCGCCGGGCTCGCCCTGGTGCTGGACCGCTACGGCTACGACTACGGTCCGGGCAGCCGGTACGGCGACCCTGCGTCCCCGGTGCAGTTGCCGTGTGAACTGCGCGGGCCGGTGCCGCCAGCGCTCGCGGCCGGCGGTGTTCCGAACATCGGATGGCGTAGGGGGTGCGACCTCAACCCGCTCGACGTCCGTGACCCGGACGACCGTGCATGGCTGGCGGCCTGCGTCTGGGCCGACCACCCCAAGCGCGCCACACGGCTGACAGCGGCGCTGGACGTAGCCACGGCGCACGAACCGCCGGTAGTACGCCGCGGGGACGCTCTGGACATGCTGCCCGCGCTCGTGGCGGCCGTCCCGGCGCGCCTGACCGTCTGCGTCTTCCACACCGCGGTGGTGGCGCACTTCCCGGACGCGGCCCGGGAGGCCTTCACCGCCATGGTTCCCCGGCTGTCGCGGGAGCGGCCGGTGATGTGGGTGCGCGCGGAACCCGACGCCGCGCCGGGGGAACCCCGGCTATGCCTCACCGTCTGCCGTGACGGCGTCGTCCAAGAGCACCTGCCTCTCGGGCACTACCACCCGCACGGCGCATGGTTGGAGTGGACTGCCAGCGGCAAGGATCATGTCAGCGGGGCGCCGTCCTCGAGGTAAACCGTTTCCCCCGCGGCCCGGGCTGCCAGACACGCCGTGACGCGTCGCGCCAGCAGCGGCGCCATGAACTCCGGCAGCTGCTCCACCGGGACGAACAACCATGCGGCCAGCTCGTCGGCCGGTAGACGGATGCCGTCCGCTTCGTTCGGGGCGAGCTGGCCGCCGTCGTACACGACAATCAAGCCTTCGGTGCGCTGCGGCCCCGGCGGCACCCAGTCCACCGCCAACAGCTGCCCAGGGATGCGGTCCAGGCCCAGCTCCTCCGTGAGCTCCCGCCGAGCGGCGGCGTGCGGGGCCTCGTCGGCCTCGACCACACCACCAGGAAGGTCCCACCCGGGCCGATACGTGGGGCGCAGCAGGACGAGGATGGTCGCGGCCGCTATCCGCTTGCGGGGCAGGCTGTGCTGCCAGTCCAGGACGGGCGAGGTGGTGGTCGTCTCCACGGTCGTCACCGTAGCTGCTGGGCCGGGAACCGCGGCCCACCCGCGGCGCGGGTTCATGGGCCGGCGGTTCCCGGCCGCCGGTCGAGGCCGCCGCCGGTGCGATGCGTGTCGATCGGGGGGGTCGACGCGCGGCACCGGCGGCGGCTGCTCGGGGTGACGTCCCGGCGGGTGTCGCCAGAACGCCATCGCCGGGGTCGAATGGGTGACGTCGCCAACCGACCCGAACCGACCTGTTGCTTTGTATCAAACACCCCGCGGAGGTATCCCACCAGGGTCGGTCTCGTCGGCGTTCACCGGGCCCCGGCCGCCCTGGCTCCGGTCGTACCCGCGGCCCGTCCGGCGCCGGGAGCGATTCCGGCATCAGCGATTCCGGCATCGTCGAAGGCAGCCTGCAGGCCGGCGGCGAGCTCGCGGTGGCGGGCGAGCATCGCCGACAAGTCGGGATGCACCGGATGGCCGTCCAGGACGACCGCGCGGCCCGCGACCACCGTGTGGCGGGCGGCGACCGGGCCGCAGCGCAGCCACGCCTCGACGGGATCGGACAGCGCCCCGGCGAAGCCGACGCCGTCGAGGGGCCATGCCACCAGATCGCCCACCGCTCCGACGGACAGCTCGCCGATCTCCCCGGCCCGGCCGAGGCAGCCGGCCCCGCCCCGGGTGGCGATCTCCAGCGTGTCCCGGGCCGACATCGCCGCGGCGCCGTGCCGCAGCCGGCCGAGCAGCATCGCCGTGCGGGCCTCCATCCACAGCGACGCCGAGTCCGCCGATGACGAGCCGTCACAGCCCAGTCCCACCGGTACCCCCGCCGCACGCAGCTCCGCGACCGGGGCGAGCCCACCGCCGAGGATCATGTTGCTGCTCGGGCAGTGCGCGACCCCGGTGCCCCAGGCGCCCAGCCGGGCCACCTCAGCGGGGTTCGGGCGGATGCAGTGCGCCACCCAGGCCCGGTCGCCGCCCCAGCCGACCTCGGCGAACTGGTCGATGGGACGCCGGCCGAACCGCGCGAGGCAGTACTCGTCCTTCTCGGGGTCCTCGGCGAGATGCGTGTGCAGCCGCACGTCGAGCGACTCGGCGAGCTCCGCCGTGGCCCGCATCAGCTCCGGGCTGACCGAGAACGGTGAGCAGGGCGCCAGGGCGATCCGCACCATGGCGCCCGGCGAGGGGTCGTGATGACGGGCCACCAGCCGGGCCGACTCGGCGAGGATCTCGTCGTCGTCCTGCACCACCGAGTCGGGCGGCAGCCCGCCGTCCTTCACCGACAGCGACATCGATCCGCGAGTGGGATGGAAGCGCAGGCCCAGTGCCGTCGCCGCGGCGATCTCGGCGGAGACGAGGTCCCCGCCGCCGCGCGGATGCACGTACAGGTGGTCCGTGGTCGTCGTGCAACCGCCGAGGGCGAGCTCGGTGAGCCCGACGTAGGCGGAGACGTGCACGGCCTCCTCGTCCAGCCGGGACCACAGCGGGTACAGGGTCGACAGCCAGGTGAACAGCGTGCCGTTCAGGGCCGGAGCGAACGCGCGGGTGAGGTTCTGGTACATGTGGTGATGCGTGTTCACCAGGCCGGGAGTGATCAGGCAGCCATCCGCCCGCAGCGTGCGCACGGCGGGAGGCGGTGGCTCGTCGGGACCGCCGAGGGCGCTGACCAGGCCGTTCGTCACCGCGACCCACCCGCCGCGGATCTCCCGGCGGTCGGCGTCCACGGTCGCGACCAGTTCGGCGCCGACGACGACCAGGTCGGTGGGAACGGGGACGGCGACGGGACGGGAGACGGCGGGCGTGGGCATGGCGGGCGTCAGCGTGGGGGCCTTCTGCGGGTCGGCCATGGCCGCTGATTCTGCGGCCGGCACGTTACGGTCGGGTGAAGCGCCCGTGCCCGGGAGGTCGTGGCGTGCCAGATGACGTGAGCAGGTGTGCGGGGTCGGCGGGGCCGGCTGGCGGGTCGGCCGGCGTGACCCAGGAACGTAGCGCGCAGGCCCCGTCTTTCAGGGCGGGGCTAGCGCATCAACGACAGCGTGACAGGCAAGCCTGCTATGGGGTCGAAGATGGTGAAGCGGGCGTACCGCTACCGTTTCTACCCGACCCCGGAGCAGGCCGCCCAGCTCGCGCAGACGTTCGGCTGTGTGCGCTACGTGTACAACCGGGCGCTCGCGGAACGGCACCGGGCCTGGTTCCAGGAGCAGCGGCGGGTCACCCACGCCGAGACCGACCGGATGCTCACCGGCTGGAAACGCGACCCGGGCACACTCTGGCTCGCCGAGCCATCGAAAGGGCCGTTGCAGGCCGCGTTACGGAACCTGCAAACCGCCTACGTGAACTTCTGGGAGAAGCGCGCCGGCTACCCCTCGTTCAAGAAGAAGGGCAAGACCGCCGATTCAGCGGCCTACTCCCGAAACTGCTTCACGTTCCGGGACGGGCAGATCAAGCTAGCGAAGCAGGACCGGCCGTTGGACATCATCTGGTCGCGCCCGCTGCCCGAGGGGGCGGAGCCGTCGCAGGTGACGGTGTCACGGAACTCACGCGGCCAATACCACATCTCAATCCTGGTCGAGGAGACCATCGCCATCCTGTCCCCGCGTGCGGGTCAGGTCGGTGTCGACGCGGGTATCACCTCGCTGCTCACTCTGTCGACCGGGCAGAAGGTCACCAAACCCGCGGCACGAGAAGCGGGACCGTGCCCGGCTGGCCCGCGCGCAGCGGGAGCTGTCCCGCAAACAGAAGGGGTCGGCGAACCGGGCGAAGGCCCGGCTGCGGGTGGCGCGGATCCACGGCCGGATCCGCGACCGGCGCCGGGATCATCTCCACAAGCTGTCCACGAGGATCATCCGCGAGAACCAAACGGTGGTCATCGAGGACCTGGCGGTCCGCAACATGGTCCGCAATCATTCGCTTGCACGGGCAATCTCCGACGCTTCGTGGTCGGAGCTGCGGCGGATGCTGGAGTACAAGGCCGGCTGGTACGGCCGGACCGTCATCGCGATCGACAGGTTCTATCCGTCGTTCAAGACGTGCTCGGTGTGCGGGTCGATCGCAAACACGATGCCGCTCGACGTCCGGACATGGGCCTGCCGTGGCTGTGGCGCCGTCCACGACCGGGACGTGAACGCGGCAATCAACATTCTGGCCGCGGGGCTCGCGGTGTCCGCCTGTGGAGACGGAGTGAGACCGCCTCGCTCCTGACGCGAGGAGGCATCCGTTGGTGAAGCAGGAACCCGCACCGCGAGGTGTGGGAATCCCCGGCCTTCAGGCCGGGGAGGATGTCAAGGTCGTGACCGCCCCACCAGTCATCATGATCGACGATTCGGGTGATCCCCGGGTCGACGACTACATCTCGTTGACCGACGTCGCGCTGCGCCGTCGGCGGGAGCCGGCCGACGGACTGTTCATCGCCGAGGGCGAACAGGTGATCATCCGGGCGCTGCGGGCCGGCTACCGGCCGCGTTCGGTCCTGGTCTCGCCCGCGCGCCTGACGGCTGTGCCCGCGGACCTCGGCGCCGACGTTCCGGTGTACGTCGCGGGACCCGACGTGCTCGCGGCGATCATCGGCTTCGAGGTGCATCGCGGGGCGCTTGCGGCGATGGGCCGCCGGCCGCCCCGCGCCGCGGCCGACCTCCTGGTCGACGCCCGGCGGGTACTGGTGTGTGAGGACATCGTGAGCCACACCAACCTGGGGGCGATCTTCCGTTCGGCCGCGGGACTCGGGATGGACACGGTGCTCCTGAGCCCGCGCTGCGCCGATCCGCTCTACCGGCGTTCTGTGCGGGTTTCGATGGAGGAGGTGTTCGCCGTCCCCTATGCCCGGCTCGAACCCTGGCCGGAGGCCCTCGGTCTGCTGCAGGATGCCGGGTTCACGCTGCTGGCGCTGACTCCGGCGGCGGACGCCGAGGATCTTGATTCCTTCGCGGCCGGACTCACCGCCTGCGCCGCGCCTGCGCCTGCACCTGCACCGGTGACAGAGGCGGCCCGGGTCGCGTTGCTGCTGGGCACGGAGGGCGCCGGGCTGTCGGCGGCGGCGCAGTCGGCGGCGACAGCCCGGGTCCGGATTCCGATGGCGCACGGGGTCGACTCGCTGAACGTCGCGGCGACCGCCGCCATCGCCTGCTACCTGCTGGGCCGCCGTTGAGCCGCCGGGTTCAAGAGGCGAGCCAGCGGCAGCCGGGCAACGGCAGGTTCCGCAGCACCCAGAAGGCGACGATCAGTATCGGAACGGCGGGAAGCAGGCGGGCCGGTACCTGGGGCAACGGGCGGCGCCAGCCGGCCGCCCGCGCCACCGCCACGATCCAGCCGAGCACCAGCATCGGGGCGGCGATGACGAAGAAGACATTGTAGTCGGCCGCGGCCGCGAGGTGTCCGTGCAGGAGCTGGTGCAGGCCGCGGAGGGCGCCGCAACCCGGGCAGTCCAGGGACGTGGCCCACCGGAACGGGCACGTGGGGTAGTGGCCCGGCTGGGCGGGGTCGACGAGGTACACCCGGCCGCAGACGCCGACGGCGGCTACACCGAGCACGGCAAAACCCGCCAACCGGGCCCGCGGTGACCAGACCCGGCCCGGGCCGGTCGGTTCCGACGCCGTGTGTGCCGGGTGGTCTGGGTGCGGTGCCGCGACCTCCACCGGAGAAGCGTAACCGGGGCGCGGACGGCGGACCGTGGGACAGCGGACCGGGGGTGGCGGACCGTGGGACAGTGGATAGGGCCCGATCGGAGGGACAGATGACGGCACGAAACGGCGATCGTGAGCCGGGCCCGGACGCCCCCGGCTACGCGGGGCTCGCGACCTTCTGCGGACTGCCCTGGCTGCCCGGGACGGAGGCGCTGGCAGCCCGCCGACCCGACGTCGCCGTCGTCGGTGCTCCGTTCGACATCTCGACGACCCACCGTCCCGGCGCCCGGTTCGGCCCCCGGGCGATGCGGGCCAATGCCTACAACCCCGGCACCTACCATCTCGACCTCGGTATCGAGATCTTCGACTGGCTCGACGCCGTCGACGCCGGCGACGCGCACTGTCCGCACGGGCTCACCGAGGCGTCTCATCGCAACATCCGGGCCAAGGTCGCGCAGATCGCCGGGCTCGGCACGATCCCGCTCGTCATCGGTGGTGACCACTCGATCACCTGGCCGGCCGCAACCGGCGTGGCCGACGCCGTGGGCTGGGGTGAACTCGGTCTGCTGCACTTCGACGCGCATGCCGACACCGCGGACGTCATCGACGGCAACCTCGCCTCGCACGGCACTCCGATGCGACGGCTCATCGAGTCCGGTGCCGTGCGTGGACGCAACTTCGTCCAGGTGGGGATACGCGGCTACTGGCCGCCGCCGGACGTGTTCGCCTGGATGCGCGAGCAGGAGATGACCTGGCATCTCATGCACGAGATCTGGCAGCGGGGCAGCCGTGACGTCGTCGTGGACGCGATCGCGCAGGCCACGGACGGGTGCCGGGCACTGTACCTGTCGGTCGACATCGACGTCCTGGACCCGGGGTTCGCGCCGGGCACCGGCACCCCGGAACCCGGGGGGATGACCCCGGCCGACCTGCTGCGGGCGGTCCGTCAGATCGCGCTCGACACGCCGCTCGTGGCTGCCGACATCGTCGAAGTCTCCCCGCCGTACGACCACGCGGAAACGACGGTCAACAGCGCCCATCGCGTCGCCATGGAGGTCTTCGCGGGACTTGCCTACCGCAGGCGGGAAGCCGCCGGTGGCGTTCCGGACCTGCCCGGGTCGGCCCCGGCCTGAGCCGGCCCTCCGTGGCAACCGTCTGTCGCAACCGACGGTCCAACCGGGAGCCGGTTGGACCGTCGACCGAACCATCGGCGTTTCGTATTCTCACGAGTACTTCGTATTCTCGCGAGCACGCAGAGCGCCCTCATTCCAGGTGCAGGGCGCCCTCCTCAGCCGTGCGCGCACCCACGTCCGGCGTGACGATGCTGGGAACGGCGAAGTTCGCGTCGTAATCCTCCGCGAGGGTCGTCGTCCCCTCGCCGTATGCGTCGGCGTCGAGAACAGCCCCGGACTCCCGCCGCTCGGCTTCCAGGTAGGGGTCGGCCTCCGGCGTTTCCGCGGCGAGTTGCCGATCGAAGGACAACCCCGCACGCTCCTCACGTGGTGTGCTCGGATAGCGGACGCCGGCACTCGGTCTGTCGGGTGCATCCCAACTGTCGTCCAATGGATCTCGGCCGGCATCCGTCGAGCCGAGATCGTCGCTGTCAAGCATCTCCGCGGGTTCCAGGGGAGCATCCTCGCGGTACCACGACCGTTCGGAGTCGGCTGCGATGGAACCCGGGTCGAACTGCTCGGGACCCGAGGCTGACTGCGTCATAGCTGCCTCCCCGACCGACCCACGGGCGCGGCGCGGCCTGCTTGGGACATCCCGCAACATTCCGCCCGGCAAAGCGAGTCCGGCCACTGTTGATATCGGTGCGTCCCAGGCCGCTCCCGGCACGCCTCGCCGCATGACCTTCCCGGCGACGGCCGGGCTAAGCCCGCCGCGTGGCCCTTGCTCGCCGTGGCCCCATGCTTCGACCACCGTTTGGTTCTCGCGGATGATCCTCGCGGACAGCGTGTGCAGATGATCCCGGATCCGGTCGCGGATCCGGTCGCGGATCCGCGCCACCTTCGCCCGGGCCTTCTCCCGGTTCACCGACCCCTGCCGCGTGCGGGACAGCTCCCGCTGCGCCTGGGTGAGGCGCTGCCGGTCGCGGCGTGAACGACGTGGATCGGGCGACCGGGCGGGGTGTGTGCCGCCGCGGACCGGGTGCCCGCCGAGAGTGGCATTGCGAGTGCCATCGGCAGCGGGACGGAAACGATTACCGCGTGGGGTGACCCCGCTTGTCGGCGAATAGGAGATGGCGTATACCGTCCCGCTTTGTGGCTACTGTTGCTGACCGGATACTCGACCAGCTTGCCAAGGTTCCCGCGGGTTTGGACGACGGCAGGTTGGCGGCGGCGATCGGGGCGAGCCGGGGCACGGTGAACCAGGTCTGCCGGAAGCTCGCGCAGGCGGGGCGGCTGGACCGAGGTCAGGGTCCCGACGGCCTGATTCTCAACCGTCTGGCGCTCGCGGCGACCTCGCCGCCCGAGGAACCGGAATCCGCTCCTGCCGCGGAATCCGCCGGCGTCGCCCCCTCGGCGCTCGCCGAGGGGGTCACTTCTCCCGCCGTGGCCGAGCCTGTTCCCGATGCGTCCGCGTCGGCCGAGTCCTCGTCGGCCCAGCCTGTTCCCGACGTCTCCGCGTCGGTTGAACGTGCTCCTGTGGGGTCTGAGCCTGCCGTTGCCGCCGCCGAGGCGGTCACGGCCACAGGCACCGATGAGCAGGCGGTCGATGGCGAGCCGGTGGACCTGCTCGTGGAGCCAGCCGCCGAGCTGGTGGTCGAGGTCGTCGAGCCCGACCCGGTCGCCGAGGCGGGTGCGGCGGCGGTCGAGGCGGCGGTCGAGGCGGGTGCGGCGTCGGCCGTGCCGGCCCCGGAGCGCGCCGAGGATCCGGTCACAGCGATCGGCCAGGCCTTGGCCGCTCTGGACGAGGCGATGTCCGTGTTGGGCAGCACGATCGTCCCGGCCTCGCTCGATGCGGCAGGTGGTGCATCGCATGCCTCGCCGTCGCCAGGCGGTACGGTAACCGAGCTTTCCGGGGAGCGGCGGGCTCCCACGGAGCGCGCCGACGGCGTCGCGGGTGGCAGCCGGCCGGTAGCCGGCGCGCCCCTGCCCGCGGGGACGGCCGCGAGCAGGGAGACCCACGAGCCGGCGAGCAGGGGTACCGCACGCCGGGAAGGCGGGGAAGACAGGGCCGAGGGGAGCACCCCGACTTCGGGGAGGGCGCCGGCCGATCGCGTGAGCACCGCACCGGTGCGTCGGAGCTGGTGGCGCCGAATGTTTGTCCGTAACGCCCATTGATGTAACTAACGGTACATAGTCGGCAATGGGACCGGCTGTCGTCAGGTTGACGCGTCGACGATGTTGATCGGCAATAACGTTTCGAGCGTCACCGATCTACCAGGGGAGAGCATGTCCATGCGAGCGAGATCGCTCATCGCCGCCATTGTGCTGTCGTCGCTGGCGCTCGTCGCCTGCGGCAGCCGGGCCAGTAACAACGGAACGACCTCGGCCGGCAACAAACCGGCCGGGGCGTCGAACAACACAGCCTCGGATATCGGTGTCACGCCGACCGAGATCAAGATCGGTACAATCGCCGGCCTGAGCAGCGGTTTCGGGCCGGACACGTTCTCCGCCTCACTGTACGGGGCGCGGGCCTATTTCAAGGCGCTCAACGCCGCGGGCGGAGTCAACGGGCGCACCGTGAACCTCGTCGAGTGTGACGACAAGGGCACCGGTGACGGAAACACGAACTGCGCGCACAAGCTCGTCGACGACGAGAAGGTCTTCGCGCTCGCCGGGGTGACGGCGTTCGACTACACGGGTGCGCAGTACATCAACTCCAAGGGTGTGCCGGATATCGGCGGCCAGCCCGTGTCCGCAGCCCACGATCAGTATCCGCACCTGTACTCGATCTACGGCAGCTATTATCCGCGCACCGGCAGCCGTCCCGGCTACAACGGCACGCTCTACGCGGGGACCGAGACCTACCGCTGGTTCAAGCAGAACCTGAAGACCAACGTCGCCGGGGTTGTGTACTACAACGTCGCCCCGTCGGAGCGGTACGCCAAGTCGATCGCGGACGGCCTGCGCAAGGAGAGCTACACGGTCATCGAGGAGCAGATCAATCTCGGCGCCCCGAGTTGGGATGCGACGGTCCTCGACCTCAAGCGGCGCGGCGTCCAGATCGTCTTCGACGCGATGGACGACGGCGGTAATGCTCAGCTGTGCAACGCCATTGAGTCCCAGAAAATGCCGATCACGGCGAAGGTGACCCCGCCGCAGGGCTGGGCCAACAACGTCCGCCAGGTCTATAATGCCTCCCCGAATTGCCGGAACACGATCTACTCTACTGGCGGCACCGCCAACTATGCGGACACCCAGATTCCCGCGGTCGCCACGTTCCAGAAGGATCTGCAGGCGGCCGCGCCCGATCGGGTAGCCAAGACGAACCTGTGGATGCTCGAGGGTTACGCCTCGGCCCAGTGGCTAACCGACGCGATCCGGTCCTGCGGCGCCGACGTCACCCGCGCCTGCGTCGAGGCGTACATGAACAGCGGCAAGGACTACGACGGTCACGGCCTGCTCATCCCGACTGGCCGGAACTTCAAGAAGTTGCCTGAACCGCCGTCGCAGGAGCAGAACTGCCTCAACGTCGCCCGTTGGCAGGACTCGGCGAACGGAAACCAGGGCGGCTGGGTGACCCAGGTCAAGGACATGAACACCAACTGCTTCACTGTCCCGGATCTGCCCTACCAGGCCGGCTGATCTCTCACGGGACCGCCCGAGTGATCTCGGGCCCCGGTCGGGGCACCCTCCACGGCGCCACGGAGGGAACCTCGACCGGGGCCTTTCAGCGGGGCCTTTCGCGGCCCTACGCCCGGAATTCCCCCGGTGCGCCCGCGAAGGACCGCTCGCCCCGGTGCAGGACGTAGACCAGGTCCGCCATCGCCAGGGCCTGCTCGGTGTACTGGTCGGCGAGCACGACGGTGGTGCCCGACGCGGCGACCGTCGCAAGCCAGCCGAACAGGTCCGCGGCGACCTTCGGGGATAGTCCGAGCGACAGCTCGTCGACCATCAGGACCGAGGGGCGGGCCAGCAGGGCGCGGGCGAGCGCCAGCATTCGCCGCTCACCGCCGGACATCGATCCGGCCCGCTGCGTCAGCCGCTCCCGCAGCCGGGGGAACGACTCCAGCGCGGGGGTGATGTCGGGGTGCCCGCTGGCTTCCGCGATGATCTGCAGATTGTCCCGGACCGACAGGGTGGCGAAGACGGCCCGTTCGTCCGGCACGAGCATCAGTCCCCGGCGGGCCCGGTCGACGGTGGACATCTTGGTGATGTCCTCGCCGCGCCAGGTCAGACTGCCCGAACGCAGTGGGATCAGCCCGGCCAGCATCCGCAGGGTGGTGCTCTTGCCCGCGCCGTTGACCCCGAGCAGGGCGGTGACCTTGCCGGCGGGGATGGCGAGGTCCAGACAGTGCAGGACCTCCACGGTCCCGTAGCCGGCCCGCGCCCCGGTCAGTTCGAGTTCGGCTGTCGCCGTGGTCACGGTGCCTCCTGCGGCTGCTTCAGGACCGTTTCATCGTGGCGATGGGCAGCCTGGGCCAGGTACACCGACCGCACGGTTGGGTCGTCGCGGACGTGCCCGGGATCGCCGGACGCGACGACCCAACCGCCGACCATGGCGTACACCTGGTCGGCGACGGAGAAGACCAGGTCGACGTCGTGGTCGACGATCAGGATGCCGACCCCGTCGTCGGCGGTCTGGCGCAGCAGCTGCGAGAACCTGGCAGTCTCGTCGTTGTCCAGGCCGCTGGCGGGCTCGTCGAGCAGCAGGATGTCCGGTTGGGCGCACAGTGCTCGCGCGAACTCGACCAGCCGCAGGGCACCGGTGGGCAGCGTGCCGGCGATGGTGTCCCGCAGGTCGGACAGGCCGAGAGAGCCGAGGGTCTCCTCGACGAGGCGGCTGACGTGGCCTCGGCCCTTGGACGCCACGCCCAGCAGGCCGCCGGCATAGTCCCGGTGCCGGTTCTCCGCGCCGACAAGCAGGTTGTCCGAGACCGTGAGGGTGGGGAAGAGCGAGGGAACCTGGAAGGTCTGCACCAGACCACGCCGGGACCGGATGTCTGGCCGCATTTTCGTGATGTCGCTCTTGTCGAGCAGGACCTTGCCCTCGTCGGGCTGCTCGACCCCGGTCAGCAGGCTGAACAGCGTCGACTTCCCGGCACCGTTCGGGCCGATAAGACCGGTGATCACGCCCTGGGGGGCGACGAGGTCGACGTGGTCGACCGCGGTCAGACCGCTGTAGCGGCGGACCAGGCCAACGGCCTGTAGCACGTGCCGACTCATACCCGGCCTCCGTCCCGCAGGGAGGTCGCCGCCGCGGGTCCCGAACCCCCCTGCTCGTGGCCCACGTGACCCGGTGAGGTGGGGTAGACGTCGGCGGGCAGGCCACCGCCCTCGCCGCGGGGCGCGGGGGTCACCAGCGGTGCGTCGCCCGACCGGGCCGCATACTCCTGCACCAGGGTCAGCAGGCTGGCCCCGAATGGGGTCGGCTGCGGCGAGCCCGGTGGCAGCACGGGCGAGGAGCGGCCCGGGGGCCAGCTCGCGGATGGCCTGGGCCGGGCGGCCCCCAGGGGCGCGCCGATCCCGGAGATCCCGGTGATGCCAGTGGTCGCCGGCAGGTATCCGACGGCGGAGATGCGCACCGGCACCGGGCGCGGTGCCCGATGGTTGGGATCGACGAAGCCGTCCGCGAGGTGGAGGGCGAGCAGCCGCAACAGACCCCGGACGGCCGAGGCCAAGCCGCCGGGCATCCAGCCGAGGGCGAGGGCGAGGATGCCGATGGCGAGGATCGAGGACCCGGCCGGCGCCAGCACGTCGATCGTGACGATGAACGCCGCGGCGATGATCGCGCCGGCCGCGCTGTCGGCGCCGAAGACGACCACGGCGGTGAACCACAGCAAGCTCTGCAACGGTGCGAAGTCGTCGGCGGAGAACGAGTAGCTGCTGTGCACCAGCAGCGCACCACCCAGCCCGGCGACGACGGAGGAGACGGTGAAGGCCAGCAGCTTGAGGTTGCGGACGTCGACCCCCACCGCCGCCGCACCCTCCGCATGGTCACGTACGGCGAGCAGCGCCCGACCGAGCCGACCGCGATGCAGATTACCCACGAAGAACAGGCCGAGGCCCAGGCAGGCCAGTTCAAGGACGTAGAACGCCTCGTCGGGCAGCTCCCAGCCGAAGAACGTCAGCGGGTCGAGGTAGAGGCCGGTCGCGAAGGTCGGCTGCTCGAAGACGAAACGGCTGACCACGGCGCCGACCGCGAAGGTGGTCAGCGCCAGGGTGAGGCCGCGGCGGCGGATCGCCGGGTAGCCGGTGATCAGACCGATCGGGGCGACGAGCAGGGCACCGATGAACATCGACGCGACGCCCGGCAGCTTCGGCAGTCCGAACAGGTCACCGTTGGCGAGCTTGCGTGACAGCAGCGCCCCGAGGCCCGCGTATCCGGCCGAGCCCAGGGAGAGCTGGCCGCTGTAGCCGGTGACGATGACCATCGACAGGAAGATGAGAGCGAGCGCCGGCACCATGAACGCCGAACGCAGATCGGACGGGGCGAAGGTGAGCGGTGCGAGCAGCAGCGCGGCACCGCCGAGCTTGCCCAGAAAGTCACGGCGGGCCTTGGTCTGGCTGGCCGGGCCCGCCGGCGGTGCGCCGCGGCTGGAGAAGCTGGCGGTGGTCCCGGAGTCGCCGGTGCCGAGCTCGCGCAGCTTCGGCACCGCGAGCAGCAGGACCAGCAGGGCGACGATGAACAGGTTCGACTGCAGGACGGTGAGGATCTGGCCCGCATCACCGTCGAGGGTGAACTGCTTGAGTTCGCTCTGCAGGACGGCAATGCCCAGGGCAGTGAGGACGGCCACCGGCATGCTCGACAGCCGGGCCGCCACCACCACCGCGAAGGTCTCCAGCACCAGCAGGGTCAGCCCGTACGGGGTGAGTTGGAAGCGGGGGGCGAGCAGGATGCCGGTAAGGCCGGCGAGCGTAGTCCCCGCCGCCCAGCCGGCCGCGGCGACCCGGTCCGCGCGAACACCGGACAGCTCGGCGAGCTGCCGGTCGTCGACAACCGCACGGATCTGGCGGCCGAACACCGTGCGGGTGGCGATGACGCCGATGACCGCGCAGAATACCACGACCATCGCGAGCTCGGCCAGCGCGTCGACACCGATCCGGGTGTCACCGAACAGCTGCACCGACGAGTTCGGGAAGATGCTCGGTGCGTCGCTACGCGAGCCCAGACCCCAGATGCCCGCCGTCATCCCGAGGGTGAGGACCAGCACGCCGAGGCTGGCAACCAGGGATTCGGCTGCCGATGCGCGGCGACGGGCCAGCGGCCGGAAGACCAGCCGCTCCAGCAGCAGGCCGATCCCGGGAGAGAGCACGGCGAGCGCGATGACGGCGGCCAGCCAGATCGACAGCCCCCACTCGACCACCATCTCGCGGAAGACGTACGCCACCAGCGTGGCGATGCCGCCCTGGGCCAGGTTGAGGACCCCGTTGGTACGGTAAGTGACCAGCAGGCCGATACCGGACAGGGCTGCGATCGCCCCGAGGGAGATCCCCGCCAGTCCCAGGTCGATGCTGGTCACCGGGCACTCCTTGGGAGCCTGCCGCCGCCGGCCGTCCGGTCGCCGCCGTCCGCCGGGTCACATGTGATCACGGAACTGCTCGCCTTCCGCGCCGTGGCATCGTGGGAAACGCAGGCTCTGTCAGGCGCGCTGGCCGGGTGTGGTGGCGTTCGTGGCGGGTGCCTGGCCGCCCCCGGGGTCCGTCGCGGCGAAGCGCGAGTTCTGCTGGTGCGTGGCTGTTGTCTGCTGGTACGAGCCTGTCTGCTGGTACGAGCCCTGGGGGCGGGTGACCGGCTGACCGGCCTCGGGTGCGGCACCCGCGACCGCCGCCGCGATGATCAGTGAGTGTAGGTCGTCGACCTGGCCGGCGGTGTGGGCCTGGGCGGCCTGAGCGGCGTCGAAGCGGTCGGCTACCAGCAGCGCACTTCCTACCAGGATGAGTGCCAGCCCCCCGAAACCGCCGGAGACCACGTAAGGTAGTTGGAAAGCGACGTCCGTCTCCTTGGAGACGCCCAGGTAGCAGCCGAGCAGAAGTACGCCGCCGGCGGCCATCACCACCCATCCGCGCAGCGCGCGGACCACGTCGACTACCAGGCGCGATGTGGGCCGCGGGTTATCGGTCCCAGCGGTCTGCTCGTCCACTTTCGTCCCCCCCAAGGAGCATGTCGTCGGTCGTGCGGGCGGCGCCCGCGCGTGGAGCCCGCCCCCGAGATGATCCGGGTCACGACAGACGTCAGATTAGTGTGCGGAGATGAACAGGTGCTCCGTCGGGTGGCCTGCGGCTGTTCCCGGCGAGCTCCGGCGGCACGGGAAGCTCGGTCGCATTAGGTATACGAGGATAGGCCGGCCGATGGAAGGCCTTACGAAGTATGCCTGCCTGCAACCAGCCTGCTACTTTATGTTGGCTGGCGGATGGCCCTCGGGCCAGGAGAAAGAGCCGGGAGGGATGCCCGCCGGAGCCTGCCGCACCGCGGGCCACCGCGGGGCCGGTGTGGGCCCCGCGGGGTCTCAGGTGATGCTCGGAGCGATCCGCTGGCGTGGCGGCAGGGCGGCGGCCCCGGCCGGTGTCGGCCCCCGGCCCCAGCGCCACACGTCGGCGACGATGCGGTCGATGCTCGACGCCGGAGAACTCCAGCCGAGATCGGCGCGGATCCGGGTGCTGTCACCGATCAGCGTCTTCGGTTCGGAGACCGGCGGACAGTGGACGCGGCGGACCGGGCGCCCAGCGACTCGGCCGACCGCGGCGAGCACGTCAGTGACACTCACCCCGACGCCGCTGCCCACGTTGAACACCGCGCAGTGCCCGGGGCGCGCGGCGACCAGCGCCGTCAGGTAGGCCGTTGCCATGTCCACGACGTGGACGTACTCCCGCAGCGCGAGGCCGTCCCCATTGACCCGGAACACATCCCGGCACCCGCTCGCCACGGCGATCGCCGCCGGGATGATCCGGCTGCCGTCGCGGTTGATGTGTCCCGCGACGGCACCCGCGACGTTGAAGGAACGTAGAATCACCGCGCCGAGCAGCCCGGTGCCGGCCTGGTGGGACAGCAGCCGCTCGGCGGCGAACTTGGAGGTTCCGTAGGGGTTCACCGGGTCGGGTGGGCAGGTCTCCGGGATCCGCGCGAGGTCGACGTTGCCGTAGACCGCGCAGGTGGATCCGAAGACGAACGCGGGTGCGACTCCGGTGTGCTCAGCGCCCTCCTCCAGGGCAGCCAGCAGGTTGATGGTGCCGGTCAGGTTCGTCTGGAAGTAGCGCACGGGACCCAGCCGCGACTCCCGCACCCGGGTCAGGGCCGCGAGATGGCATACTCCCTCGAATCCTCGGCTGACCCCCGCCGCGGCCAGCTGGCGGGGATCGAGCAGGTCCGCGGCCACCACCTCGATATCGGGGGCGAACCGCGGCGTGGTCATCGGCTCGCGGACCATCGCCGTAACTTGGTGCCCGGCGGTGGCGAGCATGTCCGGGATCAGGATGCGGCCCGCACGCGCATCCCGAGGAGGATCTCCCGGTGGCGCCAGGCGAGTTCCAGGCAGGCGGCGGCCGACGGGGCGATGGGCTCGGTGTCGACGAGACGGCGCAGTGCCGAGTGGGTGAACGGGATGCCCTCGGTCACCGACCGGTTCGGACCCGCGGTGACGACCGATCCCTCGGCATTGGTCTGGACCATGCTGCCGAACAGCCGGTCGAAGGCGTCGGCGTCCACCACGACGACGGTGAGGATCTCGCCGAACAGGGTGAGCGCGTCCAGCCCGATCCCGAAGTACGACACCCGCATGGCGCCGGACCGACGCGCCTGCTCGAACGAACGGAACGGCTCGTCGGTGTCATAGTCGATCGGGCTGGACGAGCTGCCGTCGTGCTCCGGGTTGCCCAGCAGCTCCTCGCTCAGCTCACGCATGATGTTGCGCCACAGGTCGAAGTCGGCCTCATGGTGGAACGGGGTGATGCCCGACGGCTGGAAGACCCCGGCCGGGATGACGTGGTACACCCCGCCCGCGGTCACGACCGAGCCCGCGCTGCGCCGGTGCAGGAAGAAGCTCGCCTGACCGCCGCGATCGTGGCGGATCGTGAGCGTGTTGATGGACGGCAGGGCCGCCCGCCGGGTGAAGTCGAACGGATCTCCGATGCGCGCCCGGAAGGGCAGCGCGGGCCAGGACAGTCCGCTGCCGGCCATCGCGGCCGCCGTCTCTTGTGCGACGGTCTCGCAGATGTCAACGGCGTCGAAGTACGTCGTGTGGGCGAAGCTCAGCGACGGATGGTTGTCCGTCGACGGTCCCGCGGTCCCGTCACCGCCGATATCGAGCAGGCGGAAGCTGAGCCGGTTCTCGAACAGAGTCGGCCGGTCGAGATCCCGCATCGCCCGCGTGTAGCGCTGGTAGCGGTTCTGCTGACCGCCTCCACCAAGCAGGGGCCGGCTACCGGCCGTCTCGGGTTCGTCCCCCCTGATCGTGGGGGCCTCGGCGCTATCGTGCCACTCAAGGGTGACATCGTCGATGTCCACCGGGGTGTCCCACACCCAGCCGGGCCGGGCCAGTAGCCCGCTGCCGAGCCGGTCGGTTTCCGGGTAGAGCCGCACCGCCGCGCGGGCGAGGCTGATCCGATGGTGGTTGAGATGATCGCGGGTGAGCCGCCACACGCGTTGGCTCGCGGCGGCCTGCTCGGCCGCCGGACTGCGCGGCGCAGTCTCCCGGCAACGGTCCGTCATCGATCTCGGAGCCAGGCCGACGTCCTCGGGGGACAGCGCCAGATTGCGGGCGATGTGACGGAGCGTCGAGATGTCGTGGATAGCCCGCCGGCCGCTCTCCACCTTGGATACGTAGGACTGGTCGAAGCCCAGACGGTCGGCGAGCTGCTGCTGCGTGAGGCCGTGGGCCTGCCGGTACGCGCGTAGGAGTTGGCCCACACCAACGCTGGTGGGAGTAGAACGCGGCGGCGTCCATAGCCAAGTGTGACCGGTCACCCGCAACCCTCTCGTCCGACAATCGTGTTACGCGAAGTGAGCATAACGAGCCGGGCATCTAGGGGTGCAGTGACATAATTCGAACATCTCGTGTGGGTGTAATTTTGCGGCTTCCAGTAACATCCCCGGCCCCCTGGGGATCGTCATTAAATAAGTTGATCATTTGATCT
>NZ_CDWTMO010000041.1:0-24323 GCF_977946435.1 Frankia sp. CgKIO3
CCGGGAAAACCGCATCCCAGGCCAGGACCCGGGATCGGGAAACGGCCACCACCGGATTCCGGTGGTGGCCGTTTCGGCATTGCCGGACGGACCAGGGATCGGATCATTTCATCGAGTCTTCAACGGAGATGTCCGGCTACGAGAACAGGTTTATGGTGACCGACTCTCCACTGAACGGTCTCTGGAGGGGGAAGGTACGGCCGTAGTTGTCCGAGTTGTCGGAACACTGGACGCTGAAGGTGGCGCTTGTGCCGGCCACCGGAACCTGCTGGAGGCTCAGGCTGTAGAAGCCGCCGGCGCCGACGCCGGACGAGTCGAACTCGCCGGCCGTCGTGCGGACCGCCACGCCCACCGCGGCGCTGGCCGGGCACCTGGCGACGCTGCCGATCAAGACGTTCGAACTGTTCAGATCCGCGCTCGCGGGAAGGGCCGATGCCAGCGTCAGCGCGCCGGCGGCTCCGGCCGAGGCGAGGAGACCCACGGTCTTACGCATTCTCATGACGAAATAACCTCTCTCAACAGATGCGACATCTTGCCCGCCGAGGGAAGGTTACCCGACTCCGGAAACGTTATTTGCCGCCGTCGCCATTTTTTGCGCCGAGACCTTTTCAGTTTTATCGGCGACTTTCCGGGTAGCCGGGGCAGAATGCCGGGAGAGAGCTGTTGATGGGCTCTCTCGAATTCCGGAAAACGAGGCACGATAGTCGCCGGTTTCCACTGGAATATCGCCGTCCAAGCCATCCTCCCCAGCCGATATGTCTAATTATATGGATGGCTATCTGGACGGCCTTGTCCCGGCCGGGAAACGGCTCGTCCCGGGCCGGGAAACGGGCCGGCGCGCCTGGCTGGCACCTCAGCCCGGGCCGGGTGAGATAGCCGGCCGGGTCAGCGGGCCGGCAGCAGCAGCACGAGGTCGTCGCGGTGGACGATCTCACGTTCGTACGACGGTCCGAGTTCCATGGCGAGGTCGGCCGTCGAACGCCCGAGCATCACGGGCAGCTCCGCCGCGTCGAAGGCAACGAGCCCCCGCGCCACGGACCGCCCGTCGGGGTCGACCAGGTCCACCGGGTCCCCGGCGGCGAAGTCCCCCTCCACGCCGGTTATCCCGGCGGGCAGCAACGACGCCCGCCGCCGTACCACCGCGGCCACCGCCCCGGAGTCCAAGTGCAGCCGGCCCTCGGGGGCGGTCGCGTGCGCCAGCCAGAGCAGGCGGGAGGCCCGACGCGGCCCGGTGGAGTGGAAGACGGTGCCGACCTCGTCCCCCCGCAGCACCGGTGCGGCGTTCGCGGCCGAAGTAATGATCGCCGTAACGCCGCCGGAGGCCGCCATCCGGGCTGCCTCGATCTTGGTGGCCATCCCGCCGACCCCGACACCGGCGGTGCCCGTGCCCCGGGCGGTCAGCCCGTCCAGGTCGGTGTCCGAACGCACCTCGCGCACCATGGTCGCCGGGCCCAGCCGGGGGTTGGCGTCGTACAGGCCGTCCACGTCAGACAGGAGCACCAGCAGGTCCGCCGACACGAGATGGGCGACGATCGCGGCGAGCCGGTCGTTGTCGCCGACCCGGATCTCCTGGGTAGCCACCGCGTCGTTCTCGTTGATGATCGGGATGACGTCGAGCTCGAGCAGCCGGTCGAGCGCGGTCCGGGCGTTGCGGTAGTGGGTGCGGCGGATCACGTCGGTCGCCGTCAGCAGCACCTGGCCGACCTGGTGACCGGCCCGTCCGAACGCCGCCGCGTAGCTGTGTACGAGCGAGCTTTGGCCGACGCTCGCCGCCGCCTGCTGGGTGGCGAGGTCACGCGGCCGCCGGGCCAGGCCGAGCGGGGCGAGACCCGCGGCGATGGCCCCGGAGGACACCAGCACCAGTTGTTGTCCGGCCCGGGGCAGCACCGCGGCCACCAGCGCCTCGAGCCGGTCGGCGTCCAGACCGCCGACGGCCGTCGTCAGCGAGGACGAACCGACCTTAACGACGACCCGGCGCGCGTCGGTCACGAACGGACGCACGCCTTCATCCTTCTTCTTCTCCTTGTACCGCCGGTTCTCCTCGTACCGCCGGGTCGACGGCGACGGCGACGACGGCGGCGCGGCGAGCCATCCGTTCGGCCCGGGTCAACCGCACCGAGGCCCGCAACCGGTCGTCGGTCCCGCGCGGCCCGAGGGACACTGGGGAACCCGTGTCCCCACCTCGGCCGGGTGACGGTGCCGCACCGGAGGCCGCGGTGCCGGCCGGCCCGCGACCACCCAGACCGGTCTCGGCGAGCCCGTCGCCATCCGGCTGATCATCGCCGCCCAGCCCGCCGTTACCCAGCCCGCCGCCGCTCAGCGTCGGCTCCCAGTCGAACGTGACCTCGCCGATGGTCACCTCCACTCCCGCGATGGCGCCGAGGCGGGCGAGCTCCTTCTCCACGCCGAGGCGGGCGAGCCGGTCGGCGAGAAAGCCGATCGCCTCGTCGTTGGTGAAGTCGGTCTGCCGCACCCAGCGCTCGGGCTTCGACCCGGTGATCAGGAAACCGTCGCCGAGGGGGCGCACCGTGAAGTCGGGCTCGTTCACCGCGCGGGGACGCAGCACGATGCGGGTCGCCGCCCGGGCCGGCGCGGCCGCCCGGTGCTGGGCGACGATGTCGGCCAGGGCCAGGGACAGCGCGTGCACGCCACGTCGGGTCGCGGTACTCACCGCGAAGACCGCGAGGTCACGGGCTCGCAGCTCGGGGGCGACGAGCTCCGCGAGCTCCGCGGCGTCCGGAATGTCGATCTTGTTGAGGACGACCAGCCGGGGACGGTCAGACAGATCGGCGGAGTAGGCGGCGAGCTCGGCCTCGATGACGTCGAGGTCGGCCATCGGATCACGGCCCGGTTCCAGGGTGGCGCAGTCCAGCACATGCACGATCACCGAGCAGCGTTCGATGTGCCGGAGGAACTCCAAGCCCAGCCCGCGTCCCTCGCTGGCGCCCGGTATCAGGCCGGGGACGTCCGCGACCGTGTAGGGTGGATGATCACCCGCCTGCGCCACACCGAGATTGGGCACCAGCGTGGTGAAGGGATAGTCGGCGATCTTCGGCTTGGCCGCGCTGAGCACCGACACCAGGGAGGACTTGCCGGAGCTGGGAAAACCGACGAGCGCGACGTCGGCCACGGTCTTGAGTTCCAGCACGGCGTCGAGCTGCTCGCCGGGCTCGCCGAGTTCGGCGAACCCGGGGGCCTTGCGGCGGGCCGACGCGAGCGCCGCGTTGCCCCGCCCCCCACGGCCTCCGCGGGCCAGTACGAACGCGCTGCCCGGTCCGACCAGGTCGATGATCTGCTCGCCGTCCTCCGTCAGCACGACGGTCCCGTCCGGCACCGGGAGGACGAGGTCCGCACCGTCCGCTCCGTGCCGGTTCGACCCCTGGCCGGGGCGTCCCCGGGAGGCGCGCTGATGCGGATGGAAGTGGAAGTCGAGCAGGGTGGTCACGCTCGGGTCCACCACGAGGCGGACGTCACCACCCCGGCCGCCGTCACCGCCGTCCGGCCCGCCCAGCGGCTTGAACTTCTCCCGGTGGATGGAGGCACAGCCATGACCGCCGTCCCCGGCCGCCGCGTGCAGCACCACCCGGTCGACGAACGTCGGCATCACCGCCTCCTCTCCACATCCCTCCCCGCGAGTCCCTCCCTGCGAGAGACGCACCAAAGCCGCGCAACCACGCTCGGCAGGGCGGTGGTACGCGCGGCTGCTGGCTCACCGGTGATCGCCGAGATCGCCACCTGACGGCGGCCCAGGCCACGCTGTCGAACCGACAGCGTGGCCTTGACGACCAGATCAGGCGGGTACCGCCGCCTCGGCCACCACATTCACGACCCGACGGCCCCGCCGGTGACCGAACTGCACGTGCCCGGGCGAGAGCGCGAACAGCGTGTCGTCCTTACCGCGCCCGACCAGCTCACCCGGGTGGAAATGGGTCCCACGCTGACGAACGATGATCTCGCCGGCCTTCACGTACTGACCGCCGAAGCGCTTCACGCCCAGCCGCTGCGCGCTCGAATCCCGCCCGTTGCGCGAGGAACTCGCGCCCTTCTTGTGCGCCATCCCGCTCAGGCCTTCCCGGTCTCGATGCCGGTCACCTTGAGACGCGTCAGCTTCTGGCGGTGACCCTGGCGCTTATGGTAGCCGGTCTTGTTCTTGAACTTGTGGATCCGGATCTTCGGACCCTTGACGACGCCGACGACCTCGGCGGTGACCGCGACGGACGCGAGAGCGTCAGCGTCGTGGGTGACCGACTCGCCATCGACGAGCAGGAGCGCCGGAAGGTTCACGGCCGCGCCCGGCTCTCCGGGAAGGAGCTCGACGTCGACGACATCGCCGACGGCGACCCTGTGCTGCTTGCCGCCGCTGGCAACGACCGCGTACACCAGATCTCCCTGCTGTTGTTATGCCTCTGTGACCGCACGGAACCCGGAACGGCGTTCCCCACGGAGCTTTGGGTGCGCATGAGCCGCGATCGACCGGAACGCGGCCGATCGGCGGTCATCCAGCGAGCATTGCCCGATAGCGAGCATCGCTCAGTCCGGATGAGCATGCGGACTCCACCTTACAGGTCATCCGGAGTGGGGCGAAGGACCGCCCGCCGCATACCGCCCATTCCGTCCCGCGCATCCCCCGCATGGCAGTCACGCATCCCGCACGCGACGGGGCCCCGCCGGGCGGATCTCATCGCGGCTCCTCGCCCCGCTCATCCGGGTCATATCCAGGGATGACCCGGACGGGCCATGGTGTAGGCCGCCGAGGAGGGAGAAGCATGGAACGTCCACATGGCGGAGTTCCACGATGGATCGTGAAGCTTCGACGCCGGGAATGAGATCGCGTCGGGGGTGACGAGGATGTACTGGCAGCTGGTGGTCTGGGCCGCAGGAGCCGGTACCGCCGTCGCTCTGGCCGTCGTCTGCCGCCCGGCGGCCACCGCCGCCCGTCGTTATGGCTCGGTTCCCGGCACGGTCCCCGCCGCGACGGGCGCGCTGACCGTGCTGGTCGTCGTCGGTCTCACTCTCACGGCCTTCGCCGGCCTACCGCCCTGGGCAGGCGCCTGTTGGACGCTGGGCACCGCGGCCGCGGCCGGATGGATCGCGCTGCGCCGACGGGGTCCATCCGCTTGGGGGTTGCCCGATTCCAGGACGGCAGGCCGGCCGCCCGGTGATCTCGAGGCGGGAGACGCAGGAGACGCGGCCGACCCCGCCGATGCGGCCTACACGGCCGACGAGCCGGTCCTACGCGGTCGGATGAGCCCGAGCCTCGCCGATCAGGACGATCTGGTGCAGTCGCTGACCATCGCCTCCTATGCCCTGCAGATGGGCGATCCAGGACGGGCCCGTCAGGCAGTCGAGGTAGCCCTGTCCCGTTCCCGGACCACCCTCGATCTGCTGCTGCGGGAGAATGCCGGCCGCGGGCTCGTGCGCCCGGGCCCGGCCGCCGGTCCGAGTCGGGCCGGGCCGACCGCCGCCTGAACGGCCGGTCCGGCTCTCCGCCAGGCCTCGATCAGCTCGGGGGCTCCGCCGAGGGCACGGACTCCAGCGACTCGGCCGGCTTGGACACCGGCCGGGAGGCCCGCCGCCGTCGGCTCCGGGCCGGTTTGCCCGCAGTGGGCAAGGCGTTGTCCGCGGTCGCGAGGCTGTCGGGATCATCGGAGTTGGCGTACACCGGCGGCAGGGCATCCTCGAAGCCGCCCGCGCCGGAGCCACCGCCGACGGGCACCTGCCCGTTCGACCCAGCTGGGGAGCCGGCTGCCACGGGTCCCGGGGCGGCGGCAGCCGCGGCCACGTCCGCCGGCCCTGCCGCACTGTCGGCCGCATGCGCGGGCACCGTATCCGCGGCGGTGACGCCCTCGCCAGCCATCGCACCCTCGCCAGCCGTCACGGCGACGTTCTCCGCGGCGCCAGGCGTCGATGATGCGACGGATCCGCCGGGTTCGCTGGATCCACCAGGTTCGCCGGACCCGGCGGACGCCTCGGATTCGGATACGGACGTGGGCCCGGCCGACGCGGCGGCGGCGATGATCGTGGGGTCATCGACGGCACGCGTGGACACGGCACGCGTGGACGAGGAGCGGGCCCGACGACCGGACCCGGGCCCCTCCGCCGGCGCGGGCGCGGGCACCGCCACCGGAGTCGGCTGACCGGCACCGGACACGATGGTCCCGCTCGGCACGCCGACTGCGGCGTGTGCACCGCTGCCGCCGTCGAGGTGGATGACCACCCCCCGGCCGTTGCAGTGCACGCACGGCTCGCTGTAAGCCTCCAGCAGGCCCTGCCCCACCCGCTTGCGGGTCATCTGGACCAGCCCGAGACTGGTCACCTCGGCGACCTGGTGCCGGGTACGGTCCCGGCCAAGGCACTCGGTGAGCCGGCGCAGGACCAGTTCCCGGTTACTCTCCAGAACCATGTCAATGAAGTCGATGACGATGATGCCACCGATATCCCGCAGCCGCAGCTGACGGACGATCTCCTCGGCGGCCTCCAGGTTGTTCTTGGTGACCGTCTCCTCGAGATTGCCGCCCTTGCCGGTGAACTTGCCCGTGTTGACGTCGATGACCGTCATCGCCTCAGTCCGGTCGATGACGAGCGATCCACCCGAGGGCAGCCAGACCTTGCGGTCGAGGGCCTTGGCGAGCTGCTCGTCTACCCGGTACTCGGCGAAAACGTCACCGGTTCCGGTGTAGCGGCGGATCCGCGGCCGCAGATCGGGAGCCACTGTGTCGATGTACTCCTCGATCGTGGTGGCCTCACCTGAGCCCTGGACGACCAGCTCGGTGAAGTCCTCGTTGAAGATGTCCCGGATCACCCGGACGACCAGGTCCGGCTCGCCGTAGAGCAGCGAGGGCGCCGACGCCTTCTTCGCCTTGCGCTCGATGTCCTCCCACTGGGCGGCGAGCCGCTCGATGTCGCGTTCCAGCTCGGCCTCGCTGGCACCCTCGGCGGCGGTGCGCACGATGACCCCGCCGTCCTCGGGCGTGATTTTCTTCAGGATGCTCTTGAGCCGGGCTCGTTCGGTGTCCGGCAACTTGCGGCTGATCCCGGCGTTCTGCCCGTCCGGGACGAACACCAGGTACCGCCCCGGCAGGCTGATCTGGCTGGTGAGCCGCGCGCCCTTGTGCCCGATCGGATCCTTGGACACCTGGACCAGGACCGACTGGCCGGACTTGAGTACCTGCTCGATCTTGCGGGGCCGACCGTCCAGCCCGGAGGCGTCGTAGTTGACCTCGCCGGCATAGAGGACGGCATTGCGTCCTTTGCCGATGTCGACGAAGGCCGCCTCCATGCTGGCCAGCACGTTCTGCACTCGGCCGAGGTAGATGTTGCCCGCGTAGGACGCCGAGCTCGCCCGGGTCACGAAGTGCTCGACGAGTACCCCGTCCTCCAGCACGGCGATCTGGGTGCGGTCCCCCGCGTGGCGGACGACCATCCGGCGTTCGACTGACTCCCGCCGGGCCAGGAACTCCGCCTCGGTGACGATCGGCGGCCGACGCCGACCGCTGTCGCGACCCTCCCGGCGCCGCTGACGCTTGGCTTCCAGACGGGTGGACCCGCTCAGCCCCCGGACTAGGTCCTCGTCCTTGCGGGTCTCCCGGACGTGGACGACCGTGTTCGGCGGGCCGTCGGCGAGCGCCGGCTCGTCGCCGCCGGCGCGCCGCCGCCGCCGCCGGCGGCGGCGGGCCCCTCCCAGCCGGTCGTCCTCGTCCTCACCGTCACGCTCGGCGTTTTCCTCCGCCGCGCCGGGGGGCGTCTCGGCGCCCTCATCCGACGCGCCGGCCGGCACCGATCCGGTTCCCTGCCCGGCCGCGGACGAGCCGTCCGCACCGTCCGCGTCCTGCGCCACACCCTCGCGACCCGTGTCGTCCGCGGCCGCGACGCCGTCCTCCGGGCCGGACTCCACGCCGTCCTCGTCGCCCCGGGCCCGACCACGACCACGGCGACCACGGCGCCGACGGCGGGTGGAGGCCGAGCCGCCCCCGTCCGGGTCGTCGTCGAATTCGCTGTCCTCCTCGCCGCCCGCGAGGTCGCCCATCGTGTCAAGATCGGTCGTGTCGAGATCGGTCGTGTCGAGATCGGTCGTGTCGAGATCGGTGACCACGTCCGCCTCGTCCCGGGGATGAGCCGGTGCCTCGGCATGCTGCCGCTCGGCGGACGGGAACGCCGTGCCCGCCACGGAGTCCACCGCGGTGGCGGCGGATCCGAGTTCGGCGGCACGCCGCCAGCGAGCCTCCACGACCGCCGGTTCGGGAGCCTGGAAGGTCACCATGGCGACCGGTCGCCGGAGCACGGGACGGATCGCCGGCTCGACGACCAGCTCGTTATGGATCCCGGCCCAGGTCGGAGCGGTCGCCCGCCTGGCCTTTGTCACCGCACTCCGGCTGCTGCCGACCTCGGGCTCGGCAGAGCTCGACTCAGCGGTCGACTCCCGGGCCACCGGCTCGGCGACACCGGGCTCATCGGTCCCGGGCTGCGCGGACTCCGGTTCCGCGGGCCCGGGCGTGTCGGGAGCCGACGCCACGGCGGCGGTCGAACCCGCGGGTACACCGACGGACCCGGTCGCACCGACATCCGGCATCGCCGGACCGAGGGCGGTCGCAGCGGCCGGGTCCGGCACCGCGGCAGCGGGCGTCATCAATCCGGAGATGGCACGACGGGCCCTGGTCCGTTTCGGCTTCGCAGCGACGTCCGGCGATACGACGTCCCGCGACACCTCCTCGGCGAGAGGGGCGACCGCCACCTCGGTCACCTCACGCACCGCGCGGCGGCTGCGTGCCACCCGGGCGCGCCGCGCCGGCACCGGTCCGGTGGCCTCCGCCGTGTCGTGCGGGGCCGGGATGACAGTGACGGATTCGACGGTGGCGGGTTTATCGACCGGAACTGGTTCGCCGACCGGGGTGGTCAAGGGAGCGTCGGCTTCGGCGGTATCCGCCGGTTCCATCCTGGCCCTGGTGGAGCCGCGGGCCGTCCGGGCGCGGGTAGTCGAACCGGCGTCCCGGCGACGGCGCCGGCCCTCGGCCTGCGCCGAGGGCGCGTCGCCGGAGGTCTCGTCTGGAAGGGGCCCGCCCGGGACCTGGGCGACGGCCGGGTCCGGAACCGGATTCCCGGCTGGCGCCACATCGGTCACGCTCGGCCCGGCGGTGACATGCTCATCAACGGGTGGGCCTGCCGCTCGTCCCGCGGCCCTGCGCCTATGCGCTGCCGGTCGGGTGGGCTCAGATTCAGTCTGGATAGTCAGATCGTCGTCGGGCACGGGTTAAGAAGCCTCTCGGGCTCCCGGGCGCGCTGCTCATGCAGTCGCGACCGCGCAGAAGCCGCTGTCTCGGTCCGGCGCGGGTACCGCCGGGAATCCTGCGACGCCCTGCAACACGCTGAGGTTCAACCCACCAGCCGGCCAGCGCCGTTGCGGTCCTGCGCCAGCGGGTCCGCCACAGTGCCGTCCTCACGCAGTCGGCCCTGTTCGAGCCGGGTAGACTCGGGCGGCACCGACGAGCGCAGGCTGGCTACCACGCCTAGGGCGGTCAGCACGTCGTCTGGTCGTACAGCGGGCGTCGTGTGCCGCACGACCATCTCTAGTATCGCACACGTGTCGTTCTCTGCGCGGCAAACGGCGGAGACCACTGCCGCGCGCACATCGAACCGTCGCCGGCCGTCCTTCGTCGCCCGCTCAACTTCGACCATGTCGCGGCGCAACAGCTCCCGCACGGCGGCGGAGACCTCCGGAGCTGAGGCACCCGGCAGCCGTACCGACCACCGCGAGGCGTCGATCCGCTCGGCGAGGCCGCCGCCTTCCGCCCGGCGGCACGCGAGCACGTCCAGCCCCGGCGGAAGAACGGCGTCCAGGCCGACCCGCAGCGCATCCGGATCGACCGAGGCCGCCAGGGCCAGCTCGACGTATTCGGCCTCACTGGCCGCCCCGGTCGGCGCGGCGCCCAGCCACGAGATCCGCGGATGCGGACTGAATCCCGCCGAATAGGCCATCGGGACCCCGGCTCGGCGCAACGCGCGCTCGAACGTGCGCGCCACGTCCCGATGTGAGAGGAATCTCAGCCGGCCCCGCTTCGCGAAACGAAGTCGCACCCGTTCGACCACCGGCGGAGGCGGCGGTCCCTCAGGTCGCCGCGCCACTGCCCACCGGAGCCGGGGCGAGCCGCGACGCGGTCGCGGGATCGGGTTGAACGGCTGGCTGCGGTCGCTCGGCCTGCCCGGACCCGGGGCCCTGGAGGTTCGACACCGCAAGCACGGGGAGCAGTCGACGTCCGGTCGGGCCGATCTGGGTGTCGGTGCCCATCGTCGGGCAGACCCCGCAGTCGTAGCAGGGTGTCCAGCGACAGTCATCGAGCTCATTCCCGCTCAGCGCTTCCTGCCAGTCGGCCCACAGCCAGTCCCGGTCGAGGCCCGCGTCGAGGTGATCCCAGGCCAGCACCTCGCGTTCGTCACGCTCGCGGGTGGTGAACCAGTCCAGCGACACCCCCAGCGGTCCGAGCTCCGCCGCGCACGCGGACTCCCAGCGTTCGAACGAGAAGTACTCGTTCCAGCCGTCGAAGCGGCCACCGTCCCGCCAGACCCGTTCGATCACCGCACCCACCCGGCGGTCACCGCGAGCCAGCAGGCCCTCGATGATGCCTGGCCGACCGTCGTGGTAACGGAAACCGATCGCCCGACCCACCTCACGATCGGCGCGCACGGCATCACGGAGCAGCTTCAGCCGAGCGTCGGTCACCTCGTGCGGCGCCTGCCCCACCCACTGAAACGGGGTGTGCGGCTTGGGCACGAACCCGCCGATCGACACGGTGCAGCGGATGTCGCGCTGCCCGCTAACCCGCCGACCGGCCCGGATGACCTCCCGGGCGAGGTCGGCGATCTCCAGCACGTCTTCGTCGGTCTCGGTCGGCAGGCCGCACATGAAATAGAGCTTCACCTGCCGCCAGCCGTGAGCGTAAGCGGTGCTGACGGTGCGGACCAGGTCCTCGGCACTGACCATCTTGTTAATGACCCGGCGCAGCCGCTCGGAACCGCCCTCAGGGGCGAAGGTCAGCCCGCTACGCCGGCCGTTACGGGAGAACTCGTTCGCGAGTGTGACGTTGAAGGCGTCCACCCGGGTGGACGGCAGGCTCAACGAGACGTTGGTGCCCTCGTACCGGTCGGCGAGACCGGTGGCGATCTCGCCGATCTCGGTGTGGTCCGCGCTCGACAACGACAGCAGGCCGACCTCGGAGAATCCCGTCGCGCGCAGCCCCGCGTCGACCATCGCACCGATGGTGGCGATGTTACGCTCACGCACCGGACGGGTGATCATCCCGGCCTGGCAGAACCGGCAGCCCCGGGTGCAGCCGCGGAAGATCTCCACGCTCATCCGCTCGTGCACCGTCTCGGCGAGCGGGACCAGCGGAGCCTTCGGATACGGCCAGGAGTCGAGATCGGACAGCGTGTGCTTGCTCGGCCGGACCGGCACGTCGTCCCGGTTGCGGGTGACCGACCGAATACGGCCGTCGGGCCGGTAGGAGACGTCGTAGAACGCCGGCACGTACACCAGGCGCCGACGGGCCAGCCAGTGCAACAGCTCGCCCCGGCCACCGGGACTCCCGGCCGCCTTCCAGGCGCGAACCACGTCGGTGATGCCCAGCACGGCCTGCTCGCCGTCGCCGAGCACGACGGCGTCGACGAACGTGGCGATCGGCTCGGGATTGAAGGCGGCATGCCCCCCCGCGATGACCAGCGGATCAGCGTCGGTGCGCTCGGCCGCGTGCAACGAGATCCCGGCAAGATCGAGTACCGTCAGCAGGTTGGTATACCCGAGCTCGGTGGCGAAACTGACGCCCAACAGGTCGAAATCGCCCACCGCGCGGTGGGCGTCCACCGTGAACTGCGGCAGCCCGTGCTCGCGCAGCAACGCTTCCAGGTCCGGCCACACCGAGTAGGTGCGCTCGGCGAGCACATCCGGCTGCTCGTTGAGGATCTCGTACAGAATCTGCAGCCCCTGGTTGGGCAGGCCGATCTCGTAGGCGTCCGGATACATCAGGCACCAGCGGACGGCAGCGGAGTCCCAGGGTTTGACCGTGGAGTTGCCCTCGCCTCCGACGTACTGCACGGGCCTTCGCACCCGCGGGAGCAGCGGCTCCAGGCGAGCGAACAGCGACTGTCCGGACATGCATGCGAGCCTACGGCACGCGCCAGGTCCACCTCGACGCTCGGCCGGGCGGGAAGTGCAGCCGGGCGGGCTCAGGAGGCATACGGGTCCGATCGGGATCGCAGCCGCACGTTCTGCAGGAGCCCGACAGCGATCATGTTTGCGAACATCGACGAACCGCCGTAGGAGAGAAAAGGCAACGGCAGGCCGGTGACCGGCATGATGCCCAGGCACATGCCGATGTTGACGAACGCCTGGAAGGTGAACCAGGAGACGACCCCGGTGGCGACGAGCGTGCCGAAGGAGTCCTGCGAGTCGAAGCCGATTGACAGGGCCCGCCACAGAACCACGCCGAGCAGCACGATGATTCCGCCAGCCCCGAGGTATCCCAGTTCCTCCCCCGCGACACTGAACACGAAGTCTGTCTGCTGCTCGGGGACGAACTGGCCCTGGGTCTGCTGGCCGTGCAGCAGGCCCCGTCCGGAGATTCCGCCGTTGGCGATCGCGATCATCGCCTGGTCGACGTTGTAGCCCGTGCCGGACGATGCCTTGTTCTCGGAGACGAACGAGGTCAGCCGGGCCTCCTGATACGGCTTCAGGAGGTGGAACTGGAGGATCGCGCCGCCAAACAGCACACCGCAGAGGATCAGCCCCAGCACCCATCGGCGCGGCGCGCCGCTGACCGCCAGCATGCCGAGGGTGGTGAAGACCAGAACCATGACGGTACCGAAGTCCGGCTGCAACATGATCAAGCCGGTCGGGACCACGGTGAGCCCGAGCACGAGCAGCACGTCACCGTGGCCGGGGGCGCCGCGCCGGACTCCCGTGTGCCGGTCCTCGTGTTTCTCACCGAAGATCATCGCCACGCCGACCACGAGCGCCACCTTAGCGAACTCGGACGGCTGCAGCTGGAAGCCGGCAGGCAGCACAATCCACGAGTGCGCGCCGTTGATCGTCGAACCGAACGGGAGTACCGCGACGAGCCCGACGAGCGAGCCGAGATAGACGAAGGGCGCGTAGGCCCGCACCGCCCGGTAGTCGATGACGGTCGCAACCGCGCCGAGCACCAGCCCGATGGCCAGGTTCAGCAGGTGCCGATCGAGGAAGGTGTTGGGATCACTGCCCGCCTCGCTGAGCCGCTGGCGGGTCGCCGACCAGACCAGCAGAGCACCGAGAACGGACAACGCGATGACGCAGAGCTGCAGCGGCCAGTCGAGCCGGCGCAGCGGCGAGTGGGGTCCGGAAGCCCTCTCCCGCAGGTGCCCGATCCGCCCCCGGATGGGCACCGGAGACGATCGAAGTGCGGTGGGTCCCGCTTCGTCTACCACTGCGCCTCCCGCCACCACCGTCACGCCGACGCGACATTCACATCCTGGGCTCCCACCTCATCCCGAGGCCCCGCCCTCACGGCACAAGGTGGCCGTCAGGGTGGCGCCCGGCCCATCGCCGTCGCGCCCGCGCCGCTGGTACCGGACAGGGGGCCGGACAGGGGGCCGGACAGGACCGGCGCCGATCCGGCCGGCGATGTCGGCGTCGCGGGGGCGGGCTGCGGTGACGACGCCGCGATCGTCCCGTCCCGGTTGATCTTCGGCGGCTCGGCCGGCGGTTTCCCACCCGGCATCGCCGCCGGCCGGCCGACACCGTAGATCGCCTGGTAGATCTGCTTGGCCACCGGAGCCGCGAACTCCGCGCCGGTCCCGGAGTCCGGGATGGTGACCACGACGGCGAACTGGGGGTCGTTCGCCGGCGCGAAGGAGGCGAACCAGGAGGTGTCCCCCTTGCCCTCGACCTCGGCGGTTCCGGTCTTTGCCGCGATCGGGACGACGTCGCTCGGCCAGTCCGCGAAGACGCCGGTGGCGGTGCCCCCGCCCTCCGTCGTCACCCCCCGCAGGCTGTCCCGGATGTAAGCAAGGTTCTCCGGTGAGACCGGCAGCGTCCCGGCCCGGCGCGGCGCGAAGGTCCTGACGACCTTGCCGTCCGGAGACACGGTGGCCTTGGCGAGGGTGGGCTTGTACAGGGTGCCGCCGTTGGCGATGGCCGCATAGGCGACGGCGAGCTGCAGCGGGCTCAGCGACAGGTACTGGCCCTGGCCGATCGCGAACTGGGCAGCGGCACCGGCGTTGTACAGATAGCCGTCGACGCACGCCTCGGCGGCGTACTTGCGGTACCGCTCGGCCTTGGCCGGGTCGGGTTCCTCCGGGTAGCCGTTCTTGGCCCGCCGGCAGTAGGAGTCCTTGAGCTCCGCCCAGATCGCCTTGGCGCCGGCGCGGTCGACGACGAAGCCCCGCGTTTCGCCGGGCAGGTCCAGCCCGGTGGTCCGGCCCAAGCCCATCGCCTGGGCCATCCTGACAAAGTACTCTTTCGGGGCGGAATAGGGCCCACGGCCGTTGCGCAGCCCGCCGTCCGCGAGCCAGGCGTCGTAGGCGAACTTGTCGAAGATGACGTCACAGGAGATGACCAGCGCCTGGTGCAGGGTGATCGGACCGGCCGACTGGCCGTCGAAGTTGTGGAAGACCTGGTCACCGATCTGCAGGCTGGGCACGCAGTCGTAGAGGTCGTTCCCCTTGGCGCCCAGGTTCTGCAAGGCGACGGCGGCGGAGATGGCCTTGAAGGTGGAGCCGGCCGCCCCCGACCCCTGGTAGGCCCGCGAGAGCAGCGGGATGCCGTTCGCGGGATCGGACAGCGCCCGGTAGTCGTTCTCCGAGACCCCGCCGACGAAGACCGACGGGTCGTAGGACGGCAGGCTCGCCATCGCGACCACCCCGCCGGTGCGCACGTCCAGCACGACCGCGGAAGCGGTGCGCGGGCCGCCCCCGAGCTTGTTGATCGTGTCCGTCAGCGCCTGCTCGACCGCCTGCTGCACGTCGAGGTCAAGGTTGAGCACCAGGTGGTCACCGCTGAGCGGCGCGGTGGTCGACGCGGTACCGGCCACCCGGCCGAACCGGTCCACCTCCAGGCGTTCCACCCCGTCGGTGCCGCGCAGCTCGTCGTCATAGGTGCTCTCCAGGCCGGCAACGCCGATCAGGCTGTTGAGGTGGTAGCCCTTCTCATCCCCCTGCTTGTCGAGCTGGTCCTGACTGACCGGCGCGAGATAGCCCAGCTCGTGCGCGGCCAGCGCGCCATGCGGGTACTCGCGGACGGCCTGCAGGTCGGCGGAGACGCCGGGGAAGCGGTCGGGATGTTCGATGACGGCGAGGGCCTGCTGCGGGCTGACGTCCTTGGCGACCGGTACCGGCTGGTAGGGCGATCCGTTCCAGCAGGGCGGCTTCACCTGGGCGCTACAGAACCGGATCCGCCGGGCGAGCTCGTCCACGGGGGTGCCGATCACCGCGGCGAGGCGGGCGAGGACGGCCCGGCCCTGGTCGGCCTGCCGATCCGTGGTCGACCGGTTCACCGAGATGACCAGCGACGTACGGTTGCGGACGAGGGCCTGCCCCTTATCGTCAAGGATCATCCCCCGGGTCGCGGGCGTCACCACCTCGCGGACCCGGTTGGTCTCGGCGACCCGGCGGTACCGGTCACCGTCCAGGATCTGGAGTACCCACAGCCGCGCGCCGAGTGTGATGAGCAGGGAAACGACCAGCACGCGCAGCAGCAGGACGCGGACCCGCACCCGGTCGTTCATCGCGACTCCCGCCGCCGACCGCCGGCCAGCCGCCGGGAGCCCGCGAGCAGCAACGGGAACAGGAACGGGGTGAGCAGGAGGGCGTAGACGCCGGCCGCCAACGCCCGCAGCACAGCCTGACCTCCCGTCAACGCCGCCTCACCGAGGATCGAGGTGGTGGCGGCGTACCCGAGAGTGCCCAGCACACTCGCCCCACCGATCGCCGCCAGGGGAACCACCACCGACCGCTCCGCCGCATCCATCGCCAGTCCGACAGCGTAACCGATCAGACACAAAACGAGAGCAGTCTGACCGAGAACATGAGTGGAGGACAGATCGGCCAGCAATCCCGCCACGAAGCCGGCGACCGCGCCGAGCAGCGGCCCCTCGATCAGCGCGATCGCCGCCAACAGGACGAGCATGAGGTCGAGCCGGCCGCCGGGCAGGCCCAACCGGGCAATCACGGAGACCTGGAGGATCAGGGCGACGGTCAGGAGCACGACCGCGGCCACGACGGCGCGCCCGCGCAGGGTCTCCTCAGGGCCGGCGGTGCCCCACATCACGCTCAACCCGCTCCGCCCCGGACACCGGATGCCGCCCCGGCCGGTGATCCCCCCACCGGCGACCCGGCAGTGGGGGACGGCGGGGCCGGCGGGACAAGCGCAGCCGGCTCGGTCGGCACCGGCCTGGGCTTCAGTACCCGGTCGCCGGGGTCAGCCGGTGGCTTGCCAACCACCACTCCGACCAGGTCCAGAGTGCCGACCGACGCGTACGGTCTGACCTCGGCGGTCCGCGACAGACCATCGACGTCGGTGACCTTGGTGACTGCACCGATCGGGACGCCGGCGACGTAGTCGAGGCTGCCAAAGGTGACCAGCCGATCGCCCTTCTGCACCCGGTACGAGGCGTCGTACAGCGTGAAGGTCAACGTGCTTGGTCCCTGCCCACCGACCACGGCACCGAGCAGCTGGGTGCGTTCGAGCCGGGCTCCGATGTGACTGCCCGGGTCGCAGGCCAGCCGGACGATTGCGGTGTGCTCGGTCACGCCGGACACCGTGCCGACCAGCCCGTCGGCATTGAGCACGGTCTTGTCGACCACGATGCCGTCGGCCCTGCCGGCGTTGATGGTGACGGTCCAGTCCGTCCCCGTCACGTCACCGACCGCAATCACCTTTGCCGGCACGACGGTGTACTGGCCCTTATCTGCCAGCAAACGAAGATCTGCGAGTTCGGTTGACATCCGGCCGATCTCGGTGTCGTCGGCGATCTGGCGGCGCAGGCGGGCGTTCTCCTCCGCGAGTCGGTCCGCCCGGTCGTGATAGCGGTTCGGGTGTGTCAGGGAGGAGACGGTCCGGCCGATCGGGCGGGTGACCGTCGTAACGCCGTTCTCGACCCCCCCGAAGATCGAGTGCAGGACCCCGCGTGCTCCGGTGGCCGATCTCCCGGTCCGGTAGTCCAGGGTGATCAGGGTGAAGGCGACGATGAGCAGGGCGACGATCACCAGGCGGGATCGCCTCGTGCCACGGCCCACAACACCCTCCGAACACACTCTTGCGCGATCCGGTGCCACGCGGCGACGGCCACGCGGCACCAGGCGCCGCTCCGGCTATTCCAATGGGAAAGGATCGGTCCAATGGGAAGGGATCGGCAAGGGCCCTGCGCAACCGCCTAGAATTCGTAATGAAGTAATTAATGCAAGCCAATATGCGTCTTCGCAGGTCACGGGCTCGCGAGGACCCCGAAGTGAACAAGTTATTTTATTCCGAATCCCTAGCGCCGCGGCTCGGAGATCAGTACCTGCTGTAGGGCCTCGAACTCCTCCACGCACTTGCCCGACCCCATTGCAACCGAATGCAGCGGATTCTCCGCGATGTGGATCGGCATGCCGGTCTCCTGCCGCAGCCGCTCGTCGAGACCGCGCAGCAGCGCCCCGCCGCCGGTGAGGACGATGCCGCGGTCCATGATGTCGCCGGAGAGCTCCGGCGGGCAGCGGTCGAGGGTCACCTTCAC
Organism: Frankia sp. CgKIO3; assembly: GCF_977946435.1. Lineage (NCBI taxonomy): Bacteria > Bacillati > Actinomycetota > Actinomycetes > Frankiales > Frankiaceae > Frankia > Frankia sp. CgKIO3. The sequence goes on from NZ_CDWTMO010000041.1 coordinate 17,736, forward strand.
CGCGTCGATGACCGCGTTGACTGGATCCTCGATCGCCTTGCGGATCTCCTCCGCCGTCACCACGATCGTCTTCGGCAGTCCAGTGATCAGGTCGCGCCCACGGATCTCGGCGCTGGGCTCGTCGGGAACCTTGTGCGCCGACCCAATCGCCATCTTAATCTCCTCGGCGGTGCGTTCGCCGAGCATCAGCGAGTACTCCTTCTTGACGTAGGAGATGATCGCGACGTCGAGTTCGTCCCCGGCGGTGCGGATCGACTGGCTGGTGACGATGCCGCCCAGTGAGATCACGGCGACCTCGGTGGTGCCCCCACCGATATCCACGACCATGTTGCCGGTCGGCTCGTGCACCGGCAGACCAGCGCCGATCGCCGCGGCCATCGGCTCCTCAATGATGTAGACCTTTCGGGCGCCGGCCTGGTAGCCGGCGTCCTTCACGGCCCGCTGTTCCACTCCCGTGATGCCGGAGGGCACACACACGACCAGCCTGGGCTTGGCGAAATGGCGCCGCCGGTGCACCTTCTGGATGAAGTAGCGCAGCATCCGCTCGGTCGTCTCGAAGTCGGCGATGACGCCGTCCTTCAGCGGCCGCACGGCCACCACGTTGCCGGGCGTCCGGCCGATCATCCGCTTGGCGTCGGTTCCGACGGCGAGAATGCCCGAGGTGGTGGTGTTGATCGCGACCACGCTCGGTTCGTTGAGGACGATCCCGCGGCCGCGCACGTACACCAGCGTGTTGGCGGTACCGAGGTCGACGGCCATGTCACGACCGAGGAACGACAGCGAACTGGACATCGTCGGGTACCGACCTTCCCGGGGGATGCGGTCCTGGCCGCCTCCGGCGTGACCGACAGGCACGGCCTACCGAGGAGCCGGAGAAGCGCGTGGAACACGTACAGAGTTCGTAGATCGAACAGGACGACCCAGGCGCCCACCGGGGATTCGACCACGGCCACCGACCACGACCCTGTCGGTTACCGCGACCCACCGGACACGCTCCGGGCAAGTACTTGAAGGGTAGACCGACACCGGGCCCCTCGCCGCCCCGGTCGGTGATGGGCCGGTTTCGTGTCACCCTTGGGCCGGAACCGCCTTGCGCACACCCACGAATCACGAGGGCGACACGCCTACGGTCCCGGCCAGGCCCTGAGAGGCCACCCGGAATCCGACCGGCGGCGTCTCGGGACGTCTCGGGAACGCCCCGGTCGGTGTGAACGGCTACGCGGTCAGCTCAGGCCCGGGAAGAAGAGGTCGATCTCCCGCTTGGCGGACTCCGGCGAGTCCGAGCCGTGCACGAGGTTCTGGCCGATCTCCAGCGCGTAGTCCCCACGCAGCGAGCCGGGCGCGGCCTTGACCGGATCGGTCGCGCCGATCAGCCCACGCGACGCCTCCACCGCACGCGGCCCCTCGGCCACGAGGGCCACCAGCGGCCCGGAGGTGATGAAGTCGACCAGTTCACCGAAGAACGGCTTGCTGGCGTGCTCGCCATAGTGCGTCTCGGCGACGGACCGCTCCAGCGTGCGCAGTTCGAGCGCCACCAGCGTGAGCCCCTTACGCTCGAGCCGGCCGACGACCTCACCGACGAGGCCACGGCTGACGCCATCGGGCTTGACCAGGATGAGGGTGCGCTCGACGAACACGGTACTCCTTCTCGATCATCGACTTCGTCGTCCTTGACGAGGGACCCAAGGATCCCCCGTCAACTTACAGGGTGCCCACGCCCGCACCGTGACGGAACCGCGGCGTCCCGGAAACACCCCGCAACCGCATCAGGAACGCGTCGGGAACATGTCGGGAAACCCAGGAGGACGTGTCACGGGCGCAGCAACGCCCGGGCCCGACCCACGACAGATGCCGAACCAGTGATCACCACGCCGGCGCCCCCCAGATTGGCGTCCTCCTCGGCGATGCGCACCCCGGCGTCGATCGCGTCGTCCAACCGGGGTACGACCTCCACCCGGTCGGCGCCGAAGACACCCACGGCGACCGCGGCGAGACCGTCGACCGGCAGCGATCCGGGCCCGGCACCGGCGGTGACCACCACCGTGTTCAGGACCGGCTCCAGGACGGCCAGGAGCTCCGCCGCATCCCGCCCGCCAGCACCGTCCCGAGCGGCGGCACCGTCCCGAGCGGCGGCACCCTCGACCTCGCGCTCGATGGCGATGACCCCGACGAGGACGTCGAAGGTGAACGCCTCGTCGAGCGCCGCGGCCAGCGCGCCCGCCGCCACGGGCGAGTCGGCCACGTCAAGAATGATCGTCGGGGACCGGCGGACGACCTCCAGCCGGCCCCGGGGGGAGTCCACCTCGGCGAAACCGGCGCGGACCGCATCGACGTCGAGCTGGTTGCGCCCGCCGCCGAGGAACGCCTCGACCGCGGCCAGCGCGACCGCTGCGTTGTGGGCCTGATGCGCGCCGTGCAGCGGCAGGAAGATCTCCTCGTAGGTGCCGCCCAGTCCCTTCAGTGTGATCATCTGCCCCCCGACAGCCACCTGCCGGCCGAGTACGCCGAACTCCAGCCCCTCCCGGGCGACCGTCGCCCCGGTCTCGGCGGCGCGCCGCAGCAGCGCCTGCGCGGCGGGCAGGACCTGCTGGGCCAGCACGACCAGGGTGTCGGCGCGGATGACCCCCGCCGTCCGCGCGGTGATCCGGTCCAGGCCCGCCGCCGGCTCCCGCTCGCCCACCGCCACGGGGGTGACGACCGACACCGGCGCGTCGAGCAGTGCGCTCAGCTCGCCGGCGTCGTCCCAGCCGGACTCAATCACGGCGAGGTCGGCGGGAGCGTCGGCGAAGGCGGCGAAGACCACGGCGGCAAGCAGCTCGAAGGCGCTCAGCCGGCCGTCGTCCTCGATCAGCGGCAGGTACGGCGCGATATCGGCGTAGGCGCGGCCGAGGACGTCGGGATCGATCGTGGCGCCGGCCAGCCCCACCCGCTGCTCGGCCCCAAGCCAGCCCGGCGAACTCAACGATCCCGCGCGGATGCCGAACGAGTGCAGCAGCGCGGTAATCGCCGACATCGTGGAGCTCTTCCCCACCGAGCCGGTCACCACGATGCTCGGAAGGGCCCGCTGCGGCTGGCCGAGCAGATCCAGCAGACGGTTCAGCCGGTCGAAGCCCGGCCGGGCGCGGACCTCGCGGCGCCGGGAGCACTCGGCCGCGAACGCGCGTGGGCCCTCCCGCTCATGATCAGGATCATGGGTGGTTCCGGTGGTCCCGGCGGCGCCTGTCACATCCCCGATGGTACGGCCCGATGGTCCGGGTCCACCGGGTTCACTCCCGCCCACGCAAGTGCCCGCGCAGGTGCCCGCGCTCCCCCCCGCAGAGGACGCGTCCGGCGCACCTGCCCGCAGACTCCCGCGGACTACTGTCGACCCCAGGTCGAAGGAGGGCGAAACCAGCCTGTGAAGTGGAACCAGCCTGTGAAGTGGACGTACGAGTCGGCGTGGGCCGCCCTGAACAACACGGTGGATCTCGAGAAGCAGACGATGCCGGCGGGTCGGCCGGTGCCGAGCCTCGACCGGATGCGGGAGCTGGCGGGCCGGCTCGGGGATCCGCACCGGGCGGTTCCGCTGATCCATCTGACCGGCACGAACGGCAAGACCTCGACGGCGCGGATCATCTCGGCGCTGCTGGGCGCGGCGGGGCTGCGGGTGGGGCTGTACACCAGTCCGCATCTGGAGCGGGTGAACGAGCGCCTGGTCGTCGACGGCCAACCGATCGGCGACGAGGAATTCGGACGCTGCGTGGGCACCGTCCTGGACGCGGCCGCCCCGATGAGCGGACGGCCCACCTTCTTCGAGCTGCTGACGGCCACCGCCTTCCGATGGTTCGCCGACCTGGCCGTCGACGTCGCCGTGGTCGAGGTGGGCCTGCTCGGCCGCTGGGACGCCACGAACATCGCCGACGGGCGGGTCGCGGTCGTCACCAGCATCGGCGCGGATCATCTGGACTACGCCGGGAGTATGGCGGGCGTGGCCCGCGAGAAGGCCGGGATCGTCAAGCCCGGCAGTCACCTGGTGCTCGGTGAGGTGGACCCCCGCTTCTACGACATCTTCGCCCGGACCCCGGCCACGGATATCCTGCGGCTGGGCCAGGACTTCGCCGCGGTCGCCGGCCAGCCGGACGCGGCGGGTCGACGGGGCGGTTTCCGCACCCCGCAGGCGCGCTACGACGACGTGCGGCTGTCCCTGCACGGTGCCTATCAGGATGCCAACGCGGCGTGCGCCCTGGCCGCCGTGGAGACCTTCGCCGGTCATCCCCTCCCCGACGCCGTGGTCCGGACCGGTCTCGGGGGCGTTCGGGCGCCGGGACGCCTGGAAATCGTACGCGCACAGCCGCTGTGCGTGCTTGACGGGGCGCACAACCCGGCAGCGGGCGCGGCGCTCGCCCGGTCCCTGGGTGAGGAGTTCCCCGGGCGGGAGTGGACCGTCGTCTACGGGGCGCTGCGCGGTCACGACTACGAAGGGACTCTCGCGGAACTGCGCCACCAACCGATCAGCTCGCTGATCGCCTGCGAACCGGCGTCACCGCGGGCCATCCACGCCGAGCGCCTGGTCTCCGCGGCGCGGGCGCGGGGGATGCCGGCCCACGCCGCCTCCGACGTCGGCTGCGCCGTCCGCCACGCCCTGCGGGACGCGGCGGGGCCGGGTGGGGCGATCCTGGTGACCGGGTCTTTCTACCATCTGGCTGAGGCCCGCCGGACCCTGACCGCGCTGGACCCGACGCACGGGATGCACTGAGTGGGCGCCGTCAGGCCGACTTCTCCTGGCGGGGAGGCCGCTTGGACACGACGTCGCGCGGGACCAGCGTCGGATTGACGTGCTCCAGCACGACCTCGCGGGTGACGACGACCCGGGCCACGTCCTTGCGGCTCGGGATGTCGTACATCACCGAGAGCAGGACCTCTTCCATGATCGCTCGCAGCCCGCGGGCACCGGTCCCACGCAGGATCGCCTGGTCCGCGATGGCCTCGAGCGCGTCCGAGGTGAAGTCGAGGTCGACGCTGTCCAGCTCGAACAGTCGCTTGTACTGGCGGACGAGGGCGTTCTTCGGCTCGGTGAGGATGCGGATCAGCGCCTCCCGATCCAGGTTGGACACGCTGGTGATCACCGGGAGCCGGCCGATGAACTCCGGAATCATGCCGTACTTCAGCAGGTCCTCGGGCATGATGTCGCCGAAGACGTCGGATCCGTCCGGGTCGTCCTTGCCGTGCAGTACGGCGCGGAACCCCAGCGACTTCTTGCCGATCCTCGACTCGATGATCCGGTCGAGCCCGGCGAACGCCCCGCCCACGATGAACAGCACGTTCGTCGTGTCGATCTGGATGAACTCCTGATGCGGGTGCTTGCGCCCGCCCTGTGGCGGCACACTGGCCGTGGTGCCTTCGAGGATCTTCAACAGGGCCTGTTGCACGCCCTCACCGGACACGTCCCGCGTGATGCTCGGGTTCTCCGACTTCCGGGCGATCTTGTCGACCTCGTCGATGTAGATAATCCCGGTCTCGGCCTTTTTGACGTCATAGTCGGCGGCCTGAATGAGTTTGAGCAGAATGTTCTCGACGTCTTCCCCGACGTAGCCCGCCTCGGTCAGCGCGGTGGCATCGGCGATGGCAAACGGGACGTTGAGCATTCGCGCGAGAGTCTGGGCGAGCAGCGTCTTGCCGCAGCCCGTCGGCCCGAGCAGCAGGATGTTGCTCTTCGCGAGCTCGACCTCGCCCTTGCTCCCGTCACCGCTGGATCCGCCCGCCTGGACCCGCTTGTAGTGGTTGTAGACCGCGACGGAGAGGGTCTTCTTCGCCGTCTCCTGCCCCACCACGTAACTGTCGAGGAACTCGTAGATCTCGCGTGGCTTGGGCAGTTCGTCCCACTTGAGCTCGGAGGATTCGGACAGCTCCTCCTCGATGATCTCGTTACAGAGATCGATGCACTCGTCGCAGATATAGACGCCAGGGCCGGCGATGAGCTTCTTCACCTGCTTCTGCGACTTACCGCAGAACGAGCACTTGAGCAGGTCACCGCCATCACCGATGCGTGCCACCGAGGACTCAGTCCCTTCGTCCAGACGATGGTGTCGCCTGCATGTCAGGGGCGGTTGACACCGCCCAGTCGTCGCGTGTCTGCCTGCAACCATCCCCGTGGGGACGGTACCCCGCCGAGCCGTCCGGTGAGAGCCCAATCGCTCGGCTCATACCGGTCAGCCTACGGTCACCTTGGCCGTCCTCGCCCGTCCACGCAGTCCCATTAGGCCATCGCGTCACGGACGAGAACTGCTGACCGGGTTTCACCGCGTCGGCGCGTCGGGTGTGGTAGCGGCCGACGGCCGACGACCGCGTGCCGGCCTCGCGAGACGTCACGCCTCGCGAGGCTCCGACCGCGGGGTCGGACCGCCGGCCCGGCACCTCAGCGAGCGGTGGCGAGCCGGGAGGACTTCCGGGTCTTGATGACCTCGTCGATCAGGCCGTACTCCTTGGCCTCGTCGGCACTGAAGATCTTGTCACGCTCGATGTCCTTGCGGATGTCCTCTTCCTTCTTGCCGGTGTGGACGGCGAGCATCCGCTCCAGCAGGGACCGCATCCGCAGGATCTCCCGCGCCT
>NZ_CDWTMO010000041.1:24492-25439 GCF_977946435.1 Frankia sp. CgKIO3
TCGATCTGCACACCGAGGAAGACGATCCGCTCCTTGAGCAGCTTCGAGTACGGATCCATGCCGTACTCGCCGCGGGAGGTTTTCTCGATGATGTTCGGCAGGACGTAGCGGCCCTGCGACTGGGCGGCTGCCTGGCGGGCCTGCTCGTGCCGCGTCTGCTGGTACAGCGTGTCGTGGAACATGGTGGCTGCCTCCGGGACGGATGACGACGGTTCGATCCGGTGAGCGGGGGCTCCGCTCAGCTCACCGGGCCTTCGCTGGGAACCTGGCGGGCCTGCTGGACGACGTGGTCGACGAAGCCGTAGTCCTTGGCCTCCTCGGCGGTGAACCACCGGTCCCGGTCGGAGTCGCGCTCGATCTGCTCGATCGGCTGACCGGTGTGGAAGGCGATGCGCTCCTGCATCATCCGCTTGGTGTAGAGCATCTGCTCCGCCTGGATGGCGATGTCGGAGGCGGTGCCCCCGATCCCACCGGACGGCTGGTGCATCATGATCCGCGCGTGCGGCAGGGAGTAGCGCTTACCCGACGCACCGGCGCAGAGCAGGAACTGCCCCATCGACGCGGCGAGACCGAGCGAGACGGTCGCGACATCGTTCTCGACGAACTGCATGGTGTCGTAGATCGCCATACCGGCGCTCACCGACCCACCCGGCGAGTTGATGTAGAGGAAAATGTCGCGGGTCGGATCCTCCGCGTTGAGCAGCAGGAGCTGCGCACAGATCGCGTTGGCGATCGAGTCCTCGACGACCGAGCCGAGGAAGACGATGCGGTTGGCCAACAGACGGTTGAAAACCTGGTCGTCGAACGCGGGTCCACCCTGACCGGGTGCACGAAGGTCCGGACCCGGAACCGGCAGGCGCGGGGCTGCGATGTTACTCACGGTCAGCTCCTCGACTTCCTCACATGGGGCGGCTGATTGACCGGCTCGACACTATCTGTGACACGCC
>NZ_CDWTMO010000042.1:0-25266 GCF_977946435.1 Frankia sp. CgKIO3
GCCAGCGGAGTTAGCCGGCGAGGAGCTGGCGGGCCATGACGATGCGCTGGATCTGGTTGGTACCTTCGTAGATCTGGGTGATCTTCGCGTCCCGCATGAGCCGTTCGGCGGGGAAGTCCTGGGTGTAGCCGTAGCCGCCGAGTAGCTGTACGGCGTCGGTGGTCACCTGCATGGCGGTGTCCGACGCCAGACACTTGGCGGCGGCGCCGAAGAACGTGAGGTCGGCGTCCTTCCGCTCGGACTTGGCGGCGGCGACATACACCATCTGGCGCGCGGCCTCCAGCGCCATGGCCATGTCGGCAAGCATGAACTGGATCCCCTGGAAGTCCGCGATGCGCTTGCCGAACTGCTTGCGCTCCTTGACGTAGTCCAGGGCGAGGTCCAGCGCGCCCTGGGCGATGCCGATGGCTTGTGCACCGATGGTCACCCGAGTGTGGTCGAGAGTACGCAGTGCCAGCCGGAGGCCGTGACCGAGCTCCCCGATGAGACGGTCCTCGGGAATGTGACAGTCGTCGAAGAGCAGCTCGCGGGTCGGAGAGCCCTTAATGCCCAGCTTCTTCTCCGGGCTGCCGACGGAGAAGCCCGGGTCGGAGCTCTCCACGATGAAAGCGCTGATGTTGGCGCCGCGTCGGCCGTCGGGGTCGGTGACGGCGAGCACGGTGTAGTATTCGGAGATCCCCGCGTTGGTGATCCAGGACTTCTGCCCGGAGAGCACCCAGTGGTCGCCGTCGCGGACGGCGCGGGTCTTCATCGCAGCGGTATCGGAGCCGGCCTCACGTTCGGAGAGGCCGTAGGAGAAGGCGGCCTCGCCGCGGGCCAGCGGTGGGAGGTACCGCTGTTTCAGGTCGTCGGTGCCGCCGAGGATGAGCGGGAGGCTGCCGAGCTTGTTCACGGCGGGGATCAGGGAGGAGGACGCGCAGACGCGGGCGACCTCCTCGATGACGATGCAGGTGGCGAGCGCGTCTGCGCCGACGCCGTCGTACTCAGCGGGGACGTGGGGCGCGTGGAAGTCGGAGGCCACCAGCGCGTCGTAGGCCTCCTGCGGGAACCGGCTGTGGGCGTCGACGTGGGCGGCGTACGGCGCGATCTTGTCGTAGGCCAGGGTGCGTACGGCGTCGCGCAGCTCGAGGTGCTCGTCGCTGAGTCGGTACAGGTCGAAGTCGGTGGCGGTCATGGGTTCCTCGCTCGCTAGGTCGCCTACCAGGGCGCTCAGTTACTCGGTTACCAGGGCGCTCAGTAGGTGTAGAAGCCACGGCCGGTCTTGCGGCCCAGCAGGCCAGCATCGACCATGCGGGCCAGCAGCGGCGGCGGCGCATAGAGGGGTTCCTTGAACTCCTCGTACAGCGACTCGGCCACCGCCTTGGTGGTGTCCAGCCCGATCAGGTCAGCCAGCGCCAGTGGTCCTTGCGGGTGGGCGGCACCACGGACCAGTCCCTGGTCGATGTCCTCGGCCGTGGCGAACCCGGACTCCAGCATCCGGATCGCCGAGAGCACGAACGGGATCAGCAGGGCGTTGACCACGAAGCCCGCCCGGTCCTGGCAGTCGATGGCGTGCTTGCCCAGATCGTCCTGCACGAACGCCCGCGCCCGTTCGGTCGTCTCCGGGTCGGTCAGCAGGCTCGGCACCAGCTCGACCAGGGACAGCACCGGGACCGGGTTGAAGAAGTGGATACCCAGGACGTGGGTGGGCCGTTCGGTGGCCACGGCGAGCTTCATGATCGGAATGGAGGAGGTGTTGGAGGCCAGCACCGCGTCCGGGTCCTTGACGACGTCGTCGAGTCGCTTGAACAGCGCGGACTTGGCGGTCTCGTCCTCGACGATCGCCTCCACCACGAGGCCCGCGGTCGGCCAGGGCCTCGATGTCCTCGACGACCTGGATGCGTGCGAGCACCTCCGCGGCGCTGGCCACCTTGCCGCGGCTCTCCGCGCGGGACAGTGATGTCTCCAGACGCTGCCGTCCCGCGGCCACGGCGGGCGTGGTCATCTCCACGACGACCACGTCCTTGCCGGCGCGGGCGCAGACCTCGGCGATCCCGGCACCCATCAGGCCACAGCCGACGACACCGACCTTGTTGATGGCGTTCACCTGGCTCCTCCTCCACGGTGTTGGTACGCAGTATCATAGTTGTGGAACTACGTACCACCAAGTAATTTCGGTGCCGTGGAGCAGCAGCCGGCCCGCTTGGCCAAGGACAGGCTCGTCGCGGCGGCGTTCGAGCTTTTCGAGGAGCGTGGCTTCGAGGGCACGACGGTCGACGACATCGCGCAACGCGCGGGCGTCGGTCGGACGACGTTCTTCCGGATCTACCGGTCCAAGGAGGACGTGATCTTTCCCGAGCACGACGTGCTGCTCGGCCACATCGCAGCCCGGCTCGCGACCGCCGCTCCAGAGACCCGCGGGCTCGCTCTCGCGGAGGCCGCCCGCATCGTGCTGCAGCACTACCTCGCCGAGGGCGAGCTCGCCCGCGCCCGCTACCGCCTGACCAGCACCGTCCCTGTACTCCGCGCCCGCGAGGTGGCCGGCATCCGGCAGTATCAGCGCCTGTTCGCCAGGTTCCTGCGCGACTGGATGGGCAACGAGCCCGACGGCGCCCTGCGTGCCGAGCTGGTGTCCGCGGCCATCGTCACCGCCCACAACCATGTGCTCCGACGCTGGCTCCGAGGCGAGACCACCTCCCCCGGCGAGGAGTTCAACCGTGCGATGGAGGTGGCGCTCGAGCATCTCGAAACACCTGCCGAAGCCGGGACAGCCGTCGTCGTATTCCGCATCTCCGCCGGCGTGGACGCCGTGGTCACCCGGTTGCGTCGGGCACTTGACGAGGAACAGCGGCGCCCCTTGAGCTAGCGAGGGTGTCTGAAAAGGATGCCGGCGGACCTACTTCGCGGTACTGGTCACGGAAGGGGACGGCCGGACCGCGCCGGGGAACGGTGGCGATCGACCGAAGGGCAGGATGGGCACACGGTCCGGGGCGGACACCGCCCGCCCCGGCCGCTCTGTTCGTTGCCCCGCTCGGTCCGTTACCCTGCTACCCCATCCGAAGCTGGAGATCGTCTTGTCCCACTCCGAGGAAGCGGTGATTCTCATCGTCCCGGCGTCCCGGCGGCTGCCATGACCGGACGCGAACCCTTCCGTGGCGCGGTCCTCGATGCGGTGCTGGAACGGATCACCTATGCCAACGAGGAGACCGGCTACACGGTCGCGCGGGTCGACACCGGGCGCGGCGGCGACCTGGTGACCGTCGTCGGGGCGTTGCTCGGCGCGCAGCCGGGGGAATCGCTACGGATGCGGGGGCGATGGGGCTCGCACCCGCAGTACGGCCGCCAGTTCCAGGTCGAGGATTACACGACCGTGCTGCCGGCGACCGTCCAGGGCGTGCAGCGCTATCTCGGCTCGGGCCTCATCAAGGGCATCGGTCCGCGCCTGGCCGAACGCATCGTCGAGCATTTCGGGGTCGCGGCGCTGGACGTCATCGAAAAGGAGCCGGAACGGCTCATCGAGGTGCCGAAGCTCGGCCCGAAGCGTACCAGGGCGATCGCCGAGGCGTGGGAGGAACAGAAGGCCATCAAGGAGGTGATGGTCTTTCTTCAGGGGGTGGGTGTGTCCACCTCGCTGGCGGTGCGGATCTACAAACAGTACGGGGACGCGTCGATCGGTGTGGTGCGCAATGAGCCCTACCGGCTGGCCACGGACGTCTGGGGCATCGGGTTCCGCACCGCGGACACCATCGCGAAGGCGGTGGGGATTCCGCATGACAGTCCGCAGCGGATCAAGGCTGGCCTGCTGTTCACGCTGTCCGAGGCCACCGACGGCGGTGGCCACTGCTTTCTGCCCGAACCCCGGCTCATCAGCGACGCCGTGCAGATTCTCCAGGTCGACACCGGCGACGTCATCGAGTGCCTGGGGGAGCTGGTCGCCGAGGACGGGGTCGTCCGGGAGGAGGTTCCGAGCGAGGATCCGGCGACGCCGACGGCCGCGATCTACCTGGTGCCCTTCCACCGGGCCGAGATCTCCGTCGCCGGCCAGTTGCGCCGCCTGCTGAACACCGGCGCGGACCGGTTGGCCGCCTTCGCCTCGGTGGACTGGGACCGGGCGTTGGGCTGGCTGCGGGAGCGAACCGGGGTCGAGCTCGCGCCGGCACAGCGCGATGCGGTGCAGCTTGCCCTGACGTCCAAGGTCGCCGTGCTGACGGGGGGACCGGGCTGCGGCAAGAGTTTCACCGTCCGCTCCATCGTGACGCTCGCGCTGGCCCGGCAGGCGAAGGTGATCCTCGCCGCGCCGACCGGCCGGGCCGCGAAGCGGCTGACCGAGCTGACCGGGCACGAGGCATCGACGGTGCACCGGCTGCTGGAGCTGCGGCCGGGCGGTGACGCCGCCTTCGACCGGGACCGCCCGCTCGACGCCGACCTGATCGTCGTCGACGAGGCGTCGATGGTCGACCTGCTGCTGGCGAACAAGCTTGCCAAGGCGGTTCCGCCCGGCGCGCATCTGCTGCTGGTCGGCGACGTCGACCAGCTGCCGTCGGTCGGTGCCGGCCAGGTGCTGCGCGACCTGCTCGCCGAGGGGACGCCGATCCCGCATGTCCGGCTCACCCAGGTCTTCCGAGCAGCGACCGAGTCCGGGGTGGTGACCAACGCGCACCGCATCAACCGCGGCGACTATCCGCTGGTCCGGGGACTGCCCGACTTCTTCCTGTTCGCCGCCGAGGAGGCGGAGGAGGCGGCGAAGATCACCGCGGAGGTGGTCGCCCGGCGGATCCCGGCGAAGTTCGGGTTCGATCCGCGCCGGGACGTGCAGGCGCTGACCCCGATGCACCGCGGCCCGGCGGGGGCCGGCGCGCTGAACACCCTGCTGCAGGAGGCCCTGACGCCGTCCCGCCCGAACGTGGCCGAGCGGCGCTTTGGCAGCCGGACGTTCCGGGTCGGCGACAAAGTCACGCAGGTGCGCAACAACTACGACAAGGGCGCGAGCGGGGTCTTCAACGGCACTCTCGGCGTGGTCACCGCGCTGGATGTGGAAAACCAGACGCTCACCATCCGGACCGACGAGGACGAGGACATCGACTACGACTTCGGGGAGCTCGACGAGCTGACCCACGCCTACGCGGTGACGATCCACCGCTCCCAGGGCAGTGAGTACCCCGCGGTCGTCATCCCGCTCACCACCAGCGCCTGGATGATGCTGCAACGCAACCTGCTCTACACGGCCGTCACCCGGGCGAAGAAGCTGGTCGTGCTGGTGGGGTCCCGCCGGGCGATCGGCCAGGCGGTGCGGGCCGCCGGTCACGGCCAGCGGCACACCGCGCTTGACCACCGGCTGCGTAGCGGGTGAACGGTAAGCACCGCTATGAACCAGGTCACATCTACCGCTGACGTTAGATGGAGACGCTACCTTCGTGCCGTGACGACTTCCGACACCGCCGCCGGCATCCTGCCGCTCGGGGCCGACGAGGTCCTGGCCCGGCCCGGTCCGGACAACTACAAGTGGATCGCGCTGTCGAACGCGACCATCGGCATCCTGATGGTGACGATCAACAGTTCGATTCTTCTCATCGCCCTTCCGAACATCTTCTGGGGAATCGAGATAGACCCGCTCGCACCGGAGAACACCTCGTACTTCCTCTGGATCCTGATGGGATTCTTGCTGGTCACCTCGGTGCTCGTGGTGAGTCTGGGGCGGGTCGGCGACATGTTCGGCCGGGTGCGGATGTATAACCTCGGCTTCGCGATCTTCACGCTGTTCTCGATCCTGCTCGCCGTCACCTGGATGCATGGCACGGCAGCCGCCTGGTGGATCATCATCATGCGGGTGCTGCAGGGCGTGGGCGGTGCCTTCCTCTTCGCCAACTCCAGCGCGATCATCACTGACGCCTTCCCGGAGAACGAACGCGGGCTCGCCCTGGGGGTCAACGGCGTCGCGGCGATCGTCGGATCATTTCTGGGGCTGTTGATCGGAGGTTTGCTGGCGCCGGCCGAATGGCATCTGGTCTTTCTTGTCTCGGTGCCGTTCGGCATCTTCGGGACGACCTGGGCCTACCTGAAGCTGCGCGACAACGGGGCGCGCACCCAGGCCCGGATCGACTGGGCCGGCAACATCACGTTCGCGGTCGGCCTCATCGCGATCCTGACCGGCATCGTCTACGGGCTGCAGCCCTATGGCGGTCACACGATGGGCTGGACCAAGCCGTTCGTGCTGAGCTGCCTGTTTGGCGGTCTCGCGGTGCTGATCGGCTTCGTCGTCATCGAGCTGCGCTCCGCCGACCCGATGTTCCGCCTGGACCTGTTCCGGAGCCGGACCTTCACCATGGGCAGCATCGCGGCCCTGCTCGGCGCGCTCGCCCGTGGTGGTCTGCAGTTCATATTGATCATTTGGCTGCAGGGGATATCTGGTTGCCGCTGCATGGCTACAGCTTCGAGAAGACCCCGCTGTGGGCCGGCATCTACCTGATTCCGGTGACCGTCGGATTCCTGGTGGCGGGGCCGCTGGCCGGCCGGTTCGCCGACCGCTACGGTGCGCGTCCGTTCGCCACCCTGGGGCTGGTGATCACGGCGGTGGCGTTCCTGCTGTTCGACGCCATTCCCATCGACTTCGACTATCCGTGGTTCGCGTTGATCCTGTTGCTGATGGGCCTGTCCATGGGCCTGTTCGCGGGGCCGAACACCAGCAGCGTGATGAACACCCTGCCGCCCAACCAGCGCGGTGCCGGTGCCGGCATGCTCAACACGTTCCAGAACTCGGCCAGCGTGCTGTCCATCGGCGTCTTCTTCACCATCATCGCGCTCGGGCTGGCCGCCAGCCTTCCGGACGCCATGTACTCCGGGCTTGTCGGGCAGGGCGTCTCCCCGGCGAAGGCGCACGAGCTGGCGAACCTGCCGCCGATCGGCAGCCTGTTCGCCGCATTCCTCGGGTACAACCCCACCGAGCGACTGCTCGGCCCGGACACCCTGTCGCAGCTCGACCCGGCGAAGGCCGACTTCCTCACCGGGCACACCTTCTTCCCGAACATCATCTCTGGGCCGTTCGGTGACGGTTTGCGCCTCGCCTTCGCCGCTGTCGTCTGCCTGGTCGCCGCGGGCTTCTCCTGGCTGCGCGGGAAGGACCGGCCGCACGTGCGCCGTCCACTGCTCGAAGAGACGGCCGAGGGGCTGGCCGGCGCGGGCGACATCGCGGCGATGGAGGACGGTGCCGGGAGTGCTCTTCCGAGCAGCCCCCTGGTCGCCGAGCGATAGGCCGCGAGACATGCCGAGCGCGGGACAGGCTGCGCGCGAGAAAGGCCCCGACGTCGATGATCAGAGCCGCCGATGGCGTCACGCGGGCCGATGGCGTCATGCGGGACAATCGCCTGGTGCGGGACGGCGACGCAGCCAAGAGCGCGGCCAAGGATGCGGCCAGGGACGCGGCTCGTGACCTGCGCGGGATCGGTCAGGCCGCGCAGGAGCTGGGCGTCTCGGTGCGGGCCCTGCGGTACTACCAGGAGGTGGGGCTGCTCACCCCGTCTGGGCGCACCCTGGGCGGGAACCGGCTGTACGCGGATTCCGACCTCGCCCGGGTGCGGCGCATCCGCGAGCTGCAGACGCTGCTCGGCTTCAACCTGGACGAGATCCGCACGATCCTCGCCTACGAGGATCGTCTCGCCCAGGTCCGGCAGGAGTACCACGCGGCGTCCGACAACGCGGACCGCATCCGGCTGCTGACCGAGGGCACGTCGGCCTACCGGAGGCTCCGTGTCGAGATCGACGAGAAAATCAGCCGGCTGGTGGCCTTCCGTGACGAGATCGACGAACGGATTGAGCGGGCGGACCGGCTGGCCAAGGGGGTCGCCGACAGTTCCCAGTGATCACCCGATCGTCGGTTGGGCCGGCGTGCCGGGTCGGTCCGGGAACCTCGACCGCCAGGAGCGCCACATCGTCGTTCAGTGTCGATCGCGTCCAGTCCCGGACCCGGTCGGCGAGATCGGTCAGCGCCTCGTCGAGTGACGCGTGGGCGAACGCGGCCTCGACCGCGGGTAGTAGGGGGAAGAAGGCGCCGGTCGTGGGGGCGCGTGCCTCGGTGATGCCGTCGGTATAGAGCAGCAGGCGATCCCCCGCCCGCAGCGCGGCGTCCGTCACGTTGCTCCCGTCCGTGATCAGCCCGAGCGGTGGCAGCCTGGACGAGACGGTGAGCAGATCCGCCTGCCCGGCACGAACGAGAACGGGATCGGGATGTCCCGCGTTCGCCAGCGTCAGACGGCTGCCGTCGACCTGCCCGACGACCGCGGTGACGAAGTCGTCCAGGCCGCTGACATCGGCGACCTCCGCGTCGAGGTTCGCCAGCAAATCGCGCAGGTCGCCCGTGTGTCGACTCATCAGCCGGAAGCAGCTGAGCACCCGGCTCGCGATCCGCACGGCATCGAGCCCCTTGCCCCGTACGTCACCAATGAGCAGGCGGGTTCCCCACGGGCTGTCGACGACCTCGTACAGATCCCCACCGATCATGGCCTCCACGGTGGCACTCTCGTAGCGGACGGCGAACCGCAGCCCGCCGGACGACGACGGGACGGGACTGAGGATCGTCTGCTGCGCCACCTCGGCCACCCGAGTGACGTTCTGCAGCTTCGTCTCGCGTCGGATGTTGTACCGGCTGACCAGGACGGCCATCACTCCGCCGGCCGTGACCCCGACCAACCGGACCACCTGGGCCGTCGGGCCACCGCCGCTCCGGCCGAACAGGTCATTGTGCAGACTCAGCAGGATGCCCGCCAGGATCGCCGTCACCCCGTAGCCGGCGGTCAGCCGGGGCCGGCGAACGTGGCCGCGAGCATGGGGCTCAGAATCGCGAGTCCGAGCATGTTCCATTCCGGGTTGCTCAGGTGCAGTCCGACCACCAGGGCGAGTATGAGCAACGGGACGATCGGGGCGAACCAGCGCAGCACCCTCAGCACCCCCGGGAGATTTGCCCGGGGATCTCGCCTTGGCTAGGCCGCATGGTTGTCTGTCTACCCGCGAGCGGTCCGGACCGAACCCGCCGAAGCCCTGCTTCCAGGGGTCCTCACCAGCCAGCGCGGTCGGTTCTCCCGCCGATCAGGTCGGTGCCTCCTCATACACTGGCCCACATGACCACGCCTGGTATTCGTCTTGATCTGACGACGACGTACGCGCCGTCGTCGGTAGAGTCCGGGCTGTACCGGCGCTGGATCGAGCAGGGTGTCTTCACTCCCACCGGCGCGCCCGGGCGTCCGCCATACTGCATCGTCATCCCGCCGCCCAATGTCACCGGTTCGCTGCACATGGGCCACGCCTTCCAGCACACGCTCATGGACGCGCTGACCCGGCGGCGGCGGATGCAGGGCTACGACGTGCTGTGGCTGCCCGGCACGGACCACGCCGGCATCGCGACCCAGAACGTCGTCGAGCGGGCGCTGGCGCGGGAGGGCAGGAGCCGGCACGATCTCGGGCGCGAGGCGTTCGTCGAGCGCGTGTGGGCGTGGAAGGAGTCCTACGGCGGCACCATCGGCGAGCAGATGCGCCGCCTCGGGGCCGGCGTCGACTGGACCCGCGAGCGGTTCACGATGGACGAGGGCCTGTGCCGGGCCGTGCGCACCATGTTCGCCCGCCTGTACCACGACGGGCTCATCTACCGGGCAGAACGGATCATCAACTGGTGCCCCCGTTGCCTGACCGCCCTGTCGGACATCGAGGTCGACGCGTTCGAGGAGGAGGGCGAGCTCGTCTCGATCTCCTACGGCCTGGTGACGGTGGCGACCACCCGGGTGGAGACGATGCTCGGTGACACGGCGGTGGCCGTGCACCCGGGCGACGAGCGGTACGCGCATCTCGTCGGCACCGAGATCGAGCTTCCGCTGACGGGCCGGCGGATCCCGATCATCGCCGACGAGCACGTCGATCCCGCCTTCGGTACCGGCGCGGTGAAGGTCACCCCCGCCCATGATCCGAACGATTTCGAGATCGGCCGGCGGCACGGCCTGCCGAGCCTGACTGTGATGGACGAGCGCGGCATCATCATCGCCCACGGCCCCTTCCAGGGGCTCGACCGGTTCGAGGCGCGCAGCACGATCACCGCGGCACTGCGGGCGGAGGGGCGCATCGTCGCGGAGCGGCGGCCCTACCTCCACGCCGTTCCGCACTGTGACCGGTGCCAGACGGTCGTCGAACCCCGGCTGTCCCTGCAGTGGTTCGTCGTGGTCGCCACGCTGGCCCGCGCCGCCGGGGATATGGTCCGTGACGGTCGGACCACGATCAGCCCGCCGGAGCTCGCCGGGCGGTTCTTCGGCTGGGTCGACGACATGCATGACTGGTGCATCAGCCGCCAGCTGTGGTGGGGCCATCGCATCCCGGTCTGGTACTGCTCGGACGGGCACGTCACCGTGCCGCCCGCCGGGGACGAGATGCTCGATCCCGACCGTTGCGGAACCTGCGGCGCCACCGGCATTCGCCAGGACGTCGACGTGCTCGACACCTGGTTCTCGTCCGGGCTGTGGCCGTTCTCCACGCTGGGCTGGCCGCAGGACACGGCGGATCTGCGCCGTTTCTATCCCACCGCCGTCCTGCTCACCGGATACGACATCATTTTCTTCTGGGTCGCCCGGATGATGATGCTCGCCTCCTACACGATGCCCGACGTGCCCTTCCGGACAGTGGCGCTGACCGGGCTCATCCGGGACGCGCACGGCAAGAAAATGAGCAAGAGCTGGGGAAACGCGATCGACCCGCTGGCGCTCATCGATTCCCACGGCGCGGATGCGCTGCGTTTCACCCTGGCCCGGGGAGCCAATCCCGGGGCCGACGTCCCGCTGTCCGAGGAGGCGGTGGACGCCAGCCGCAACTTCGTCAACAAGCTCTGGAACGCCACCCGTTTCGCGCTGATGAACGGCGCCGATCCGACCGCGGACCCGTTCGCCGGCGGGCCGCTGTCCGCCGCGGACCGGTGGATTCTCTCCCGGCTGCGGGCCGTGGTGGCCGACGTCGACACTTACTACGAACAGTTCGAGTTCGCCAGGGCCTGCGAGACGCTCTTCCATTTCGCCCGGGACGAGCTCTTCGACTGGTACCTCGAACTGGCCAAGATCCCGCTGCGGGCGGGTGGCCCGGCGGCGGACCCGGTCCGGGCCGTGCTGGGCCGCTGCTTCGACGTCCTGCTGCGCTTACTGCATCCGGTCATCCCGTTCGTGACCGAAAAACTGTGGACGGCATTGACCGGGGGGACGACGGTGGTGACCGCGCCTTGGCCGGTCTCGATCGCCGGCCGCGCAGATCCGGCCGCCGAGGCCGAGATCGACCGGCTCCGGCGGGTCGTGACGGGGCTGCGGCAGTTCCGGGCGAACCAGCGGCTGCGCCCCGGCCGGCGGGTGGCCGCGGTCATGGTCGGTCCAGGTGGCCGGGTCGGTCCGGGTGGCCCGGCCGGCGCTGGGGGTCTGGCCGGGTGGCGGGAGGAGATCGGGGCGCTGTGCTCCCTCGACCTCACGGTCGCCGACCGACTACCGGGGGACTGGCCCGCCGTCGCCCTGGAATCGGTCAGCGTGGCCCTGGACCTGTCCGGCGCGCTTGACACGGCGGCCGAACGGGCGCGGCTGAGCAAGCTGCTGGCCGAGGCCGGCAGGGAGAAGGAGCAGGTCGCCGCGAAGCTCGCCAACCCGAACTTCACCGGCCGCGCGCCGGTCGCCGTGGTCGAAAAGACCCGCCAGCGGCTGCTCGACGCCGAGACCTCGATTGCGCGCCTCGCCGAGCAGCTCGCGGCGCTGTGAACCCGTTCAGCGGGGTGCCATCCGAATGGCACCGTCGAGGCGGATGGTCTCGCCGTTGAGCATGGGGTTCGCGATGATCTGGGTTGCGAGCAGGCCGTACTCGTCGGGGGAGCCCAGGCGCGAGGGGTGCGGGACCTGCTGGCCGAGGGAGACGCGAGCCGGCTCCGGCAGCGAGGCGAGCAGCGGGGTGTCGAACAGGCCAGGGGCGATGGTCACCACGCGGATCTTCAGACTGGCGAGGTCGCGGGCGATCGGCAGCGTCATGCCGACGATGCCGCCCTTGGACGCCGAGTAGGCGGCCTGCCCGATCTGGCCCTCGAACGCCGCCACGGACGCGGTGTTGATGATGACGCCACGCTCGCCGTCGATCTCCTCGGTCCTGCTGATCCGCTCGGCCGCGAGCCGGATGACGTTGAATGAGCCGATCAGGTTGACCTTGACGACCCGCTCGAAGATGGCCAGCGGGAACGGCCCTTCCTTGCTCAGTGTCTTGGCGGCGTTGCTGATGCCGGCGCAGTTGACGGCGATGCGCAGCGGGCCCAGCTCGGCCGCCACGTCCAGAGCTGCCGTCACGTCCTGCTCGGAGGTGACGTCGCCGGGGCTGAATCGCACCGAGCTGCCGAACTTCTCCGTGACCGCCGCGCCGTTCGAGGACGGGAGGTCGAGGAGGACCACGCTGGCACCAGCGTCGACAAGCCGGGTGGCGGTGGCAAGGCCGAGGCCGGAAGCCCCGCCGGTCACCACGGCGACTGAATCCGTGATCTGCATGTGAGTTCCTCTCCGGGAGGGACGCCGGCCGGAGGCTCGGCCTTGGCTGTGCGGGGTGGAGCTGGGGGAGCGACCTGGCCGACCCCCGACCGCGGCCAGAGGAGGCGGCCATCCGTGCACATCCCGGAAGACGTGCACATCCCGGAAGACGTGCACATCCCGGAAGACGTGCACATCCCGGAAGACGTGCACATCCCGGAAGAGTAGTGCAAGCCACGCGGGCGGACCGCGGTCCCGTGGGCCGGTGGGACTCTACCGGCGGGACCAGGAGAATTCAGTAGGTGCAGGTGGGTGCGCCCGGCGAGGGCGCACCCACCTGCACTCCCGGCGGCGCTGGTCCGGCCGCTGGTGCCGCCGGCGCGGGCGCGGTCCCACTGGCCGTCACACTCGGCGTCACCACCGCGGTGAAGCCGGAGCCCAGGACGAGCTGGACACCGGTGATGCTCGCATCGGCGAGCAGGACCGAGCCGGGCACTGCCGCGGCGACAGTGTTCGCCTTGGCCTCCTGCCCGGGGGCGTAGACCACCCGGGAGGTCTCGTGGGTGAGGACCGAGGCGTTGCCGGCGTTGCGGGCGTGGAAGCCCTTGGCGGTCAGCTGCTCGGTGACCTTGGACGCGAGTCCGGCCCGCGACGAGCCGTTGTAGACGGCGACCCGGACCTGGGAGGGCGCGGCGGCGGCGCCGGGAGCGAGCGCCGGACCGGTCCCCCTGCTCCCGGCGTCGGTGGTAGAACTCGCGCCCTCGACCTTGCCACCCATCGGCGCGACGATGCGCTGCAGGTCGTCCGGCCGGTAGAACTGCACGGAGGCCGGGACTCCGTGCAGGCGGATGTTGCCGTTGTCGTCGAGCGCCCCCTCGGCACGGGTCGGCGCGTGGACGGGCACGGTCTGCATCTGGAGGCCCCCGGTGGCCAGCCCGCGGACTCGGGTCCCGAGGCTGCGCAGGTCGGCGATGCTGGTGTGGTCGTCGAGGGTGAGCGCGCTCGCCGCCGCCGACATTAGCTTCTCGGTCTTGACCGGGTTCGTCAGGGTGTCGCCTGCCATGATCTTGCGGAACATCGCACCGATGAACTGCTGTTGCCGGCGGATGCGGTCGAAGTCGCCGTCCGGCAGGCCGTGGCGTTGACGGACGAAGGCCAGGGCCTGGTCGCCGCCGAGCTGGATCGTCCCTGGCCCGCCGACGAATCCGCTCATCGGGTCGTTGGTGTTCGTGCTCACCCGCCACCGCCCGCGGTCGTCCTGGTAGCGGCTCGGTTCCGTGCCCGACGGCTTGATGCAGACCTGGACACCGCCGATGGCGTCGGTGATTGCCCTGAAGCCCGCCAGGTCCATCGAGAGGTAGTGGTCGACCTGCAGGCCGGTCAGGCTCTGCACCGTCCGCACCAACAGCGACGGGCCGCCCACGGAGATCGCGGCGTTGAACTTATCGTGCCAGGCCTTGTGGTGTTTGCCAGCGTCGTCGGTGTACTCGGGGATCAGCACGTACATGTCACGGGGGAACGAGACCATCGTGGTGGTCCCGTCCTTCGCCAGGTGCGCGAGGATCGTCGTGTCGGAGCGCTGGCCCGGCGCGTTCCCGTACTTACCGTCAGTACCGGCCCGGCTGTCGGTCCCGACCAGCAGGTAGTTCGCGCTCCCCACTCCGCCGGAGTCGCCGCTCGAACCGAGGCCGAGGTCGATCCGGTTGACCTTGCCGTCGACATAGAAGTACGCGGCCCAGCCCCCCACCGTGGCCACGAACACGATGCAGGACACGAAGGCCAGGAACACCAGCAACCCGCGACGCCTCGCCGACCGCCCGCCGCGTGCCGACCCGGATCCCGACCGGCCGGACCTCGATCCCCGCGGGTCGAGCCGGGGCGGAAGCACCCGCACGTGGTCGGCGGAGTCGTTCTGCAGGTGCGGTGCGGTCACTTCCCGCCTCTCCTCGAGCAGTCCGGCGAGCAGGGTCCGGCATAGCATGGAAAGTAACACGAATGATTTCATGCTCCCGGATGAGGGGTTCAGCCGGGTTTGGCCATATCCGGGCGGTGGGCGGCGCTGGCTCCACTGGCTCTGCCGGCGGCGGACGACGATCACATAGTCCGGTCGGGTCCCGCCATCGCCGCCTGGATATTTTCGGCGGCCGCGTCGAGCAGGCGGTGTGCCAGCTCCGACAACGCGCGCGCGGCGGCCACCTCGTCCCCGATCTCGGGAACGTCGGGTTCCCCGGGGTGCAGCCGGGCCTGTCCCGTCCCGTGTAGATCGTCGCGGGCGCTGCCGTGCAGGGCCGCGTCCGCCTGGGTACGGCCGTCCTGCTCCGTCAGGGAGATCTGCACGGTCCAGGTTCTTGTGGTGGTCATCTCGGCCTCCGTCCGACGAGCTCTCCTCGGATGAGTTCTTCCTGGTTGTCACGTGCCCGCGTGCTTCCCGGTGACACGGGGGCGGGAAGGCGCGGGGCGCCGCGCCGGTTGGCCCAGAGAAGAAACCGGTCCCGGGAGGGACCGGTTTGAATGCGAGGACGGGAGGCGAGCGGATGACGACTGAGGCACGAGGGCGGGTTCGGCTCGAACAGGGCCGCAAGCGGGTGCGGGCGTATCTGGGCGGCCAGCTGGTCGCGGACACGGCGTGCCCGGCGCTGGTCTGGGAAAATCCCCACCATCCTGTGTACTACCTGCCGAGGGCGGACGTCGGCGCGACCCTGGCGCCTACCGGGCGGGTGGAGCACTCGCCGAGTCGGGGGGAGGCGGTCTACTACGACGTCGTCGTGGCGGGGACGACCGCCCCCGAGGCGGCCTGGTCCTACCCGCAGTCACCGCTGGAGGGGCTGCGCGACCTGGTCCGCTTCGACTGGAACGCGATGGACGGGTGGTTCGAGGAGGACGAGCCGGTCTACGTCCATCCGCGCAGCCCGTACACCCGGGTGGACGCTCTCGCCAGCTCCCGGCACGTGCGGGTCGAGGTTGACGGGGTGACCGTCGCGGACTCGCGCAGACCCGTCATCCTGTTCGAGACGGGCCTGCCGCCCCGCTACTATTTTTTCCCCCCTCACCGACGCCCGGCAGGACCTGCTCCGCCCCTCGGACACCCGGACCAGCTGCCCCTACAAGGGGCACGCCGAGTACTACTCGGTCGAGATCGACGGGAAGACGTATCCCGATCTCGTCTGGACCTACCGGATCCCGTTCCCGGAGAGCGCCCGGATCGCCGGGCTGGTCTGCTTCTACGAAGAGCGCGTCGACCTCTTCCTGGACGGGGAAAAGACGGTGACTCCCTGAGCTCCCGCCGGGAACGCAGAGATCCGTCGCGGATCTGTGACGGATCCGTCACGAATCCGTGAGATCCGTCGGCTGGCGGATCTGCGGACGGGTCAGCTGGTCGGCACCGACCAGCGCAGCTGGGTGCCGCCGTCGGGGCCCGGGCCGAGTTCGAAGGTCCCGCCGAGGTCCTGCGCCCGGGCCCGCATGTTCGCCAGCCCGCTGCGGCGGGTGGTGGAGCCGATGCCGACCCCGTCGTCCACCACGTCGACGGTGACGGCGCCGCTCGCGGCGGTCACGGTCACCTCGACACTGCCCGCCTTGGCATGCCGGGCGGCGTTGGACAGCGCCTCACGCACGACCGCGATCAGATGGTCGCCGAGGGTGGGACCGATCATCGTGTCCACCGGTCCGTCCAGCCGGACCCGCGGGGTGAAGCCGAACGCGCCGGTCATGTCGTCGATGACGCCCAGGATCTGCGCCCGCAGGCCGCTGCCCGTGGCCGGTGCCGCCCGGCCCCGCAGCTCGAAGATGGTGTGGCGGATCTCCCGTACCGTCTCGTCGAGATCCTCCACGTAGGTGTTCATCCGCTCCGCCCGGGTGGGCCGCTCCTCGCTGGCCGCGAGGCCCTGCAGGCCCATCGCCACCGCGAACAGGCGTTGCATCACGTGGTCGTGCAGGTCGCGGGCGATCCGGTCGCGGTCCTCCAGCAGGGACAGCCGGCCGCGTGCGGCCCGGGAGCGGGCGAGTTCCAGCGCGAGCGCGACGTGCGCGGCGAACGCGGCCGCCAGCTCCAGGTCCGCGTCCGTGAACAGGTCACCGCCACGGCGCCGGGCGAGGATCAGCGCCCCGGACGTGACATGTGACGTGATCAGCGGAACGATCATCGTTGGCCCGATGTCGAGGTCGTGGACCTCGGATTCGGCCAGTTCGCGGACGTCGGCGACGACCAGCGGCGCATGGTCGCGTACCGCGTGGCCGGCCAGCGAGCTCTCTATCGGTACCCGCCGGTCCCGCAGCAGGTCCGCGTCCTGCCCGGCGGCGACGTCGAAGGACAGCTCGGTCGCCGTCTCCGACCCGAGAGCCAGCGCCGTCGTGTCCGCGCGGGCGACGTCGCGGGCCCGCTGGACGATCAGTTCCAGCGGGTCGTCGCCGTCGGCGAGCAGATGCCGGGTGATGTCGGCGGACGCCTGCGACCACTGCTGGCGATGTTGGGCCTCCCCGAACAGCCGGGCATTGTCGATCGCCACACCGGCGTTCGCGGCCAGCGCGAGCGCCAGCTCCTCGTCCTCCGCGGTGAACACCCGACCGCCGCGTTTCTCGGTGAGGTAGAGATTGCCGAAGACCTCGTTGCGGACCCGGATCGGCACCCCGAGGAAGGCCCGCATCGGTGGATGGCCCGGGGGGAAACCGACCGCCTGGCGGTGGTCGGCGATGTCGTCGAGGCGCACCGGCTGCGGTTCCGCGATGAGCAGGCCCAGCACGCCGTCTCCCCGGGGCAGCCGCCCTATAGTCTCGACGAGTCCCGGGTCCATCCCGACGTGCACGAACTGTTCGAGCCGACCGTCACGGGAGATTACCCCGAGCGCGCCGTAGCGGGCGTCGACCAGCTCGCACGCGGACTCGACGATGCGCCGTAGCACCACGTCGAGACTGAGGTCGGCGGTGATCATCCGGTTGGCTCGCAGCAGGCCGTGCAGCCGGCTCTGAGTGGCCAGAACGTCCTGGGCCCGGTCCACCAGTTGGGCGAGAAGCTCGTCGAGCTCGAGCCGAGCGACCGCGGGAAAGATCAGCTCTCCCGGCGGTCCCGGCGGCGGTGCGGTGCCGGCCAGATCGGAGGTCCCTTCGTCCGCGGAGGCGAGGTCCCGTTCGGACTCCATGTTCTCAAGACGATAACCGACCGGGCCTGGGCCGGCATGAGCCGCGGGATGAGGTGATGACCATTCTTCGCCGGCCGCGCACTGGTACGCCACCATGCGGGTATGGATATCGTCAGCGAGGCGGAGTTCGGTCGCCGCGTCGAGACCCATCTCGCCGCAGGCTCCGGTGCGGGCGGTGGAGCCGGTCCTGGGGTAGCCGGTCCTGGCCGATGGCGGTCGGCCATGCCGCGGGTCGTGGCGGCGGGGAACTTCGCTACCCCGCTCGTCGCGCTGCGTGTGATCGACGCGGTGGTGAGTGAATACCGCCTCTTCATGATCAATGCTCAGGGCGGCGTGCCGGAGCGCGACGGCGTGACGCCGGAGACCGCGTTCGTCGGCCCGGCGATGCGCAACGTGCCCGGCCTCGACTACCTGCCCAACCGGCTCAGCCTCGTACCCCGCCTGCTCGCGACCACCCACCGGCCCGACGTCGTCGTGTTGCACACCAGCGTGCCCGACGGAGGGAAGGTCTCGCTCGGCACCGAAGTCAACATCCTGCCGGCCGCGGTCGAGGCGGCCCGCGCGCACGGGGGACTAGTGGTCGCCCAGCTCAACCCGTCGATGCCCTACACCTTCGGCGACGGTGAACTGAGCATCGACGACGTCGACCTCGCCGTGGAGGTGGAGCAGCCGCTCGCCAGCCCCGCGGTCATGCTCGTCGACGACGTCCGCGGGCAGATCGGCGAGCGGGTCGCCGCGCTCGTCGAGGACGGGGCGACCCTGCAGCTCGGCATCGGCGGTGTCCCGAACGCCACGCTGTCGGCCCTCGTCGACCGGCGGGATCTGCGCGTGTGGACCGAGGCCTTTTCCGATGGCATGCTCGCGCTCGAAGCCTCCGGCGCGCTGGCCGCCGGGACACCGCTGCGGACCTCGTTCCTGTTCGGGTCGGCCGAGCTCTACTCGTGGGCGCACCGCAATCCGCGGTTGCTGCTGGTACGCACCGAGATCGTGAACGACCCGGGGGTCATCGCCCGGCAGCCGCGGATGACCTCGATCAACACCGCGCTGCAGGTGGACCTGTATGCGCAGGCGAACGCGTCCTGGATCCGCAACCGCATCTACTCCGGCTTCGGTGGGCAGTCCGACTTCGTCGTCGGCGCGCTGCACGCGGCCGACGGCAAGGCGATCATCGCCCTGCCGAGCCGGCATGCCCGGTCGGGGGATTCCTGTGTGCTGCCGCGGCTTACCAGCCCGGTCACCAGTTTCCAGCACAGTTACGTCGTCTCCGAGAACGGGACCGCGGCCGTGTGGGGGCGTGGTCAGCACGAACAGACCGCCCGACTCATCGACCACGTCGCCCACCCCGACGCCCGAGCCGGCCTGACGGAGGCGGCCGGGTCGCTGGGACTGCTCGCCGGCCGCGCATCGTCGACCGTCTGATCCGGGACCGTCTGATTCGGTAAGCTGACCAGAAAGCCGAGGAACGCACGACAAGTCACTGGCGGTCCGCTGCCAGGAGCGGCTTTGCGTCAAAAAGCGCGAGAGTGACCCGGGTATTAAAGGCGCGAACACGGCATCCATGGCGGCCATGGCTGCCGTCGTCAAACAGCATGGCTGGAATAAGCCGCCCCCAACGGTCAGTTCTGTCGTTCCTGTGGCGAGAATCGGCCGAGCCCGGCACCAAGACGCGACACGCAAGTTTTTCAATCGCCGGTGATGCCCAGGCCGGCCGCTAGCCTCGCCATGGCGGAAAGGGAGGGATGGGTCCACAGTCCGCGGGCAACGGGGTCGTTCATCTTCGGGAGAAAAATGTGGGACAGACACGCGACGGGACTATCTTGTTGGCTACGGCTGCGAATACTCTCACGTCGGCGCCTGACGCCGACTCAACCGAATCTCCCGACATTGGCGACGCAGGACGGGTTCTGATCGTAGTTCAGAACCTGCCGATTCTGATTGACCATCGGACGTGGCAGGAATGCCAGGCGCTTCGCAACCAGGGATACCAGGTCGCCGTAATATGCCCACGGGGCCCGGGGCAGCGGCGTCACCAGATTGTCGACGGTGTCAGCATCTGGACCTATCGCGGCGCACCCCGGACCCAGGGTGTACTCAGTTACGTTTTCGAGTTCGGCTACTGCTGGGTGCGAACCGCTGTCCTGTCCGTCGCCGTGGCCCGCCGGCACGGATTCGACGTGATCCAGGCGTGTAACCCGCCGGACACGTACTGGGCACTCGCGCTGTTCTACAAGCCGTTCGGCAAGAAGTTCGTCTTCGACCATCATGATCTCTGTCCGGAACTCTATCGCTCACGGTTCGGCAAGGACGGGGGGCTGTTGCTCCGCGCGCTGCTGCTGCTTGAACGGATGAACCAGCTGGTCGCCGACCACGTGATCGTGACCAACGAATCGTACCGGCGGCTGGCCCTGACTAGGGGGCGGCTGCCATCGGAACGGGTGACCGTCGTCCGAAACGGACCGGACCCCGAACTGATGAAGCCTGCCGCGGAGCGTCCCGAGTTGCGGCGCGGCCGGCAGCACCTTGCCTGTTATCTGGGAATAATGGGCCCGCAGGACGGTGTCGACCGACTCCTCGATGCCATGCATCACTATGTCCACGTTCTCGGGCGCACCGACTGCGCCTTCGCCCTGCTGGGATTTGGTGACTGTCTGGACGATCTGCGGAAACAGTCGAGCCGGCTCGGTCTCGACGACTGGGTCGAGTTCACCGGGCGGGCCGACGACCAGATGATCCGGGACTATCTGTCCACCGCTACGGTCGGATTGTCGCCGGACCCGCGGAGCCCGCTGAACGAGGTGTCCACCATGTCCAAGACGCTCGAATACATGGCCTATGCGCTGCCGGTGGTGGCCTATGACCTGACCGAGACCCGGGTGAGCGCCGAGGACGCCGCCGTCTACGTACCCTCCGACACGGTGGCGGACTTCGCCCGGACCCTCGCCGAACTGCTGACGGACCCGGACCGACGCCGGACCCTTGGCGCCCGGGGCCGGGAGCGCATTGTGAACGAATTGTCCTGGCGGTATTCGGAGTCCCGCTACGTCGGGGTCCACGACCGGCTACGTGGTCGCCAGGCCAGCTACCCCAGTATCCCGGTCCCTCGCCAGGGCGGCTCGGCAGCGCCGGTTCACACGGCCGGATCCCGGGAACGAGCGGAACGATGAAGGTCGGTATTCTTGCCGGCGGTCTGGGAAGCCGGTTGGCGGAGGAGACGGTCATCAAACCCAAACCGATGATCGAGATCGGGAATCGGCCGATCATCTGGCACATCATGAAGTACTACGCCCACTTCCAATTCGCCGATTTTACGATCGCACTGGGGTATAAAGGAGAATATATAAAACGCTGGCTGGTGGACTACGCGGCGCTGACCAGTGATCTCACGCTGTCGCTCCGGAATGGTGATGTGGAACGGCACGGTGGTACCTCGGAGGATTGGCGGGTAAATCTGGTCGACACCGGTCAGAATACCGCCACCGGCGGTCGTATCAGGCGACTCGCGCCCTGGCTCTGTGGCACGGGGACGTTCATGTTGACTTGGGGGGACGGCGTAGCGGACATCGATCTCAACACGTTGCTCGACTTCCACCGCTCGCATGGCAGGATCGCCACGCTGACCGCCGTGCGGCCACCCGCCCGGTTCGGGCACCTCGAGCTGGCCGGGGACCAGATCGTGGAGTTCTTGGAGAAACCACAGGCCGGTGAGGGCTGGATCAACGGTGCCTTCTTCGTCCTAGAACCGCAGGTCTTCGACTACATTGCCGGCGACGACACCCAGTTCGAGAAGGAGCCCCTTGAGCGGCTCGCCAAGGACGGTCAGCTCATGGCATATCGGCATGGCGGCTTCTGGCAGTGTATGGACACGGTACGCGACCGCAAACTCCTGCAGTCGTTGTGGGATGGCGACTGTGCGCCCTGGAAGGTATGGGACTGAGCTCGATGCGTATTCTGGTCACCGGACACGACGGATATATAGGAACCCGTCTCGTCCCGCTCTTCCGGGCCGCCGGGCACGATGTGGTGGGTCTGGACAGCGGACTGTTCTCTGGGTGTACCCTCGGACTCGATCCGGACTTCGTGCCGGCGTTGAAACTTGATATTCGGGACGTCCGGCCGTCCCATCTGGAGGGTTACGACGCGGTGGTCCATCTGGCGGGAATATCCAATGATCCGCTGGGTGATCTGAACCCAGCCGTGACCTATGACATCAACGCCCGGGGGACGTTGCTGGTCGGGCGCGCCGCCAAGGCCGCGGGCGTACCGCGTTTCGTCTTCTCGTCCTCGTGCAGCCTCTATGGCGCGCACGGAGACGCGCCCATCGACGAGTCGGCCGAGTTTCATCCGGTGACCCCCTACGGCGAGTCAAAAGTGATCGCCGAACGGGAGCTCGCCGAGCTTGCCGACGACGATTTCAGCCCGGTCTTCCTGCGCAACGCCACGGCGTACGGCGTCTCACCCCGACTGCGTGGTGACCTCGTGGTGAACAATCTCACCGGCTACGCGGTGACGACCGGCGAGGTTTACCTCAAGAGCGACGGGACGCCGTGGCGGCCGCTGGTACACATCGAGGACATCGCCCGGGCGATGCTCGCCGTGTGCGAGGCGCCCCGCGAGAAGATCCACCTCAAGGCCTACAACGTCGGCCGGTCGGCGGAGAACTATCGGATACGCGACGTGGCCGCGGTCGTCGAGGAGGTCGTGCCGGGCGGCCGGGTGGTCTTCGCGGACACGGCCGGGCCGGACAAGCGGAACTACCGGGTGGACTGCGACCGTATCGCCGAGGAGATACCGGGATTCCGGCCGGTGTGGACCGTCCGCAAGGGGGTCGAGGAGCTCTACTTGGCCTACGTCGCCGCCTGGCTGACTAAGGAGGACCTGATCGGCTCCCGCTTCCAGCGGATCCGGCGCATCCAGCAACTCATGGCGGACGGTCTGCTCGACGCCACTCTGCGGTCGGCCGCACCGATGCGGGTGCTATGAGCGTGCTCGGCTGCCACTCCCGCGGCTCGACGTACCTGCCGTACCCGCGGCGGGACGGCCGGTTCATCCTTCCCGTTCCGACACCGAGGGTCGTACCATGACTGACCAGTCCACCGCCTGCCCCGCCTGCGGCGGTTCCCGTCTCACCTCCTTCTATACAAAGGACGACGTCCCGTCGCACAGTTGTCTGCTGCTGGCCGGCGAGGACGAGGCCCGGGCGTTCCCGAGGGGTAACCTGCGGATCGCCTTCTGCGAGGGCTGCGGCTTCATCATGAACACGGCCTTCGATCCGGCCAAGAATCAGTATTCCGCCCGTTATGAGGAGACGCAGGCATTCTCCACCCGCTTTCAGGAGTTCGCGCGGGACCTTGCCAAGCGCTGGACCGACAAGTACGACCTGTACGGGAAGACGGTCCTGGAGATCGGGTGCGGCAAAGGTGAGTTTCTCGTCCACATGGTCGAGCAGGGTGCCGGCGCCGGCATCGGGATCGACCCGGGTGTCCGGCCCGAGCGCATCACCAGCCCGGTTGCCGGCCGGCTGACCTGGATCACGGACCTCTACTCCGAGCGGTATGCGCACCTGACCGCCGACGCCGTCGTGTGCCGGCACACCCTGGAGCACATCGCGCCGGTCGGCGACTTCATGCGAATGATCCGGGCCGCGATCGGTGACCGGACCGATATCCCGGTCCTCTTTGAGCTGCCGGACGTCCTGCGGGTGCTGCAGGAGGCGGCGTTCTGGGATGTGTACTACGAGCACTGCTCCTATTTCAGCGCCGGTTCGCTGGCGAGGTTGTTCCGAGCTACCGGGTTCGAGGTGCTCGACGTCTCCCTCGACTATGACGACCAGTACCTGCTGATCGAGGCGCGGCCGTCCACCGTTCCGGCGGCCGGTGACCCGCTGCCGATCGAGGACGACCTGGCCACCCTGCGCGTCGGGGTACGGCACTTCCAGCGTGAGGTGGCCACGACGCTGAATCGGTGGAGCGAGATGCTGCGGCACGGGCAGCAGCGCGGCGAAAAGGCGGCGATCTGGGGTTCGGGCTCCAAAGGTGTGTCGTTTCTGGCGACCCTCGGCCCGGCCGCCGGCCTGGTCCGCTACGCCGTCGACATCAACCCGCACAAACACGGCATGTTCATGGCGGGCAGCGGCCACCGCATCGTCCCGTCCGAGTGGCTGCGGGAAGACAGGCCGGACCTTCTGATCATCATGAATCCGATCTACCGTGACGAGATCGCGGGGGAGTTGACCCGGCTGGGTGTCGACACCGAGCTGAGGGCCGTCTGAGTGAGCAATGTCTGTCTGGTGAACAACGTCTGTCCGGTGACCAATGTCTGTCCGGCGTGCCAGGGCACCGCGCTCGAAGACCTGGTACGTGTTGAGCGTTCGCCGGTGATGACCGGCGTGCTGTGGCCGTCGCGGGAGGCCGCTATGGCCGCGCAGCGCCGTGCTCTGGAGCTGTCGCTGTGTGCCGAGTGCGGCACCGTGGTCAATGTCGCGTTCGAGGCCGGGCTCGTCGAGTACGGCGGCGAGTATGACAACTCGCTGCACTTCTCGCCCGCCTTCCGGGCGTACGCCGAGGCGTTGGCGGACCGTCTGATCATCCGGCACAACCTGGTGGAGCGGGAGATTGTCGAGATCGGGTCGGGCAAGGGGGACTTCCTGCGCTTGTTGTGCGCCCGGGGACTGTGCGCCGGAACCGGGTACGACCCGACCTACATCGGCCCCGAACGTGCCGACGACGCCGCGGTGACCTTTGTGGTCGACCTGTACGGTCCGCGCTATTCTCATCTCCCGGCAGATCTTGTCGTCTGCCGGCACGTCCTTGAGCACGTGTCCGATCCACTGGGCTTCCTGACCGATATCCGCAATGCGCTGGGCGGCCGGGACGCATCGCTGTATCTCGAGGTGCCCAACGGCGGCTTCGTCCTCGGCGAGGCGGGGGCGTGGGACTTCATCTACCCGCACGTGTCGTACTTCTCGCCGGCCGGACTCCGGCGGGTGGTGAGCGCGGCCGGGTTCACCGTCACCGACGCCGGGACGTCCTACGGTGACCAGTTCCTCTGGATCGAGGCCAGGACGGCGTCGCCGGCCCGTCCGCCCGGTCGGATCGGACCGGCCGCCGGCGAGGACGTGGTGGCGACGGACCGGTTCGTGGTCCAGGCCAGAAAGTTCGGTGACATCTACCGGGAGATTGTCGGGCGCTGGTCCGCGCATCTCGCCGACCTGGCGACGGCCGCCGATTCCGCTTGGGACGCGCCGCGTGCGCTGGTCTGGGGGGCGGGGTCCAAGGGGGTGGCATTCCTCAACGTGTTGGACGCCGGTTCCGCCGTGCGGGGAGTCGTCGACCTCAACCCGCGGAAGAGGGGTTTGTTCGTGCCCGGCACCGGGCATCCGGTGTTGGCACCCGAGGACCTGTCGGTGGAGCGGGTGGGGCGCGTTTTTCTCCCGAATCCGCTGTATCTGGACGAGGTGCGCGGCCGGTTGGCGGAACTGGGTGTGCCCGCGGAGGTCGTGCCACTTAGTAGTTGACAATCTCGTCAGCAGAGGTCCGGCTCCGGCCGGACAGAGGGACGATGGAGAATGGCCATACCTGTCGACAGCGGCACCCAGGGTGAGGCCCGACGCAAGGGGCATGATCGCCAGGCGGGGCCTGGTGTCCCGC